>DASUMO010000619.1:0-3179 GCA_036277695.1 Chitinophagaceae bacterium | reverse complement strand
GATATTGACACGGCGGTACCCCTGGGACTGATCATCAATGAGCTTTTCACCAATTTTTACAAATATGGCATGCCGGACGGTGGTCGTGGCATGGTGGAAATAAACCTTGAACAGGTAAACCCTGGTAATTTCATACTGGGCTTCACGGATAATGGGCCGGGATTAAAAGATGACTGGGAAAATGCCGATACGCTTGGTTTGAAACTAGTACATGTATTAAGTCAACAGCTGGGCGGAAAAATGAGCTATACGTTTAAAAAGGGAAGTTGCTTTTCGATTTATTTTAAGGACACTGCCACCAGGAAAATAGTGGAATAGATTACCTTCAACAAACAACTATGGCCACCATTAAAATAGGCATCGTTGAAGACGAAGCCATTATCGCGGAAAACCTCCGGCAACTGCTCACCGAATTGGGTTACCGCCCCGCCCCGCCTGTCAATAGTTATACCCAGGCTATGCAAATGCTGGAAGAAGAAAAACCCGATATCGTATTATTGGATATCCATCTTTCCGGCCGCAAGGATGGATTTGACATAGCACAGAAAATTGTGGAACAATACCATATCCCCTTTATTTTTCTGACTGCCTTTTCCGACAATCGTTCACTGGCCAGGGCTAAAGCCGTTCATCCCCAGGCATACCTGGTCAAACCTTTTAAAAAAGATGACCTGTATACCGCGATTGAAATTGCACTGCATAATTATACAACCCATCTTCGCCAACAGGAGAGTGGGGCTGTTTCCAAACAAAGCAGTACCGGCTTGCTTAGCCGGGATTATATTTTCATAAAAGAAAAAGATCTTTTCTATAAGATAAAAGCCAGCCAGATCCGCTTTCTCAAAAGCGAACATATTTACGTTACTGTGGCAACACAGGATCATGAATACCTGGTGAGATCCTCGCTGACGGATTATTTAACCAAATTTGATCCAGCCAGTTTTTTGCGAACCCATCGCAGCTATGCCATCAACATAGACTATATAACTTCAGTCAATACCCATCACGTAGTACTGGGTGATACTGAAATACCCATTGGCAAGGAATACCGTGACCAGCTGCTGCAGCAATTAGGACTCTGATATCTTCTTTCGTTGAGAACAGTTTAACACCGGTTCAGAACAAGGGGTACCGGGTTCAGAACATTGATTTGCTGAACGGCAGTTGAACATTCTACCTTGTGTCCGTTCGACAAGCCAAGCACCTCTTTCACCTAAAACAACTATTATGAGAAAACTTACCTGGATGGCATTCCTGTTTGTCAGCCTAAGTTTGCTGAGCACCAGCATCAGCGCCCAGTCTTCAGCTGAAACAAAACCAAAGAAATTTGAAAACCCTCAATGGAAAACCCTGGTAATGATTGATTATCTGCCCGGCAAATATGCCCGCGCAAAAGAGATCATCCAAAATTATTTTATGAAAGCGGGGCAAAAAGCAGGTACTTCCACACCGCTTATGCAGGCCCAGGCAGTAACAGGAGAGTGGGATCTTGTGCTGGTTTGGGAGATGAAGGGCGGCATCAGCGATATGGATTGGGATATAAGCCCGGATAATATTAAATGGAGAGCTGCCCTTAATGAAATCACCGGCAGTGAAGAAAAAACAAAGGAGCTGCAAAAGGAATATTCGTCGTTGGTCAACCGCAGTACAAGTTTTATCCTGAAGAGTATGTAATAAGCGCACCTTCTCTACCGCCGAAGAGCCGGGTAATGTACTATTACCCGCTCTTTTTTCTTCAATTTGACCGTAATGAATAAGATACTTGTATTATTTATTGCCGGTATTATGACGGTCAGTTGCATACACACTTCGGCGGAAAAACAGATAAACAAACCGAAGAATACTGATCTCATTAAACTGAACCTTTCCGGTGCCGTGAAAAGTATCGAAGAGATCCCTTATCAATCCGACAGTAATGGACAAGCAGCTGAAATGGACAGTTGCTGCATACAAACCAGTTATTTTGATGAAAACGGCTACCTGGTACTACAGGTGAGCAAAAACAGCAGGGGTATGATGAAGGATGAGATCCTGGCAAGTTATTACCCGGGTGGACAGGCAAAAGAATTTGTCACCCTATCGGCAGGAAAAAAAAAGAACCGTTTGTTATTACAGATAGATAAAAATGGAAAATACAACGGGGCCCAAAGTTTTGATTCATCCGGCAAACTGGAGGGTATCTATACCGACCTGGAGGAAAATGAATACGGTGCCATCACCAGGGGCGTATTTCGAAAACCTGACAGTTCCATTCGTTATTCATTCCTGTCACTATACGATAAAGCCTATTTCAAAAATGGTTACCAGCTTGACAGTAACGGGAAGGAAATCAGTTACAGCGAATATATTCCTGATGAAAAGGGAAATACAATTGAATACATAAGCCGGGAAACAATACAGGGTTCGACGATCCGGAAGAGAAAAACCTATTCCTACGAAAGTTTTGATGAAAAAGGAAACTGGACCCGGCGGACTGTTTATGATGAAAATGGGAAAGCTATAAAAATTGTAAAACGAAACATATACTATTATTAGCCTGGTAAACCAGGTTCATTCTAATCGACAGGATCATAGGCCACTTTTAACCACCAAAAATCAACTACAATGAAAAAAACCGCAATTATTATTCTTGGATACCTGTTGCTGGCAGCCTGTGTTTTTGCCAGCCATTCCTTATTCGCACAAAATAAAAACCTTTACTCGGTTTCTATGGTGAAACCGAAAATTGATATGTACAACGCCTTTGAAACTGCCTGGAAATTACATGTCTCGAAATTTCACAAGGGAGATAATAAAATAATGGTAAACGAAATTCTGAGCGGGCCTTATTCAGGCTATTTCGAGTTCCTACATGGTCCCATGTCATTTGAAGATATGGATAAGGAAAGGGCTAACAAATCTGCACATGACCTGGACTGGGAAAAAACCTGTGCGCCTAATCTGGCCGTGGAAACACCGAACAATTACTACCGTTTTCTGGACAGCTTGAGTTATAATGGAGATGTAAAAGTTGAAAAGTACCTGGTTAGTGTAACACAGGTTAAGCCTGGTAAAATGGGGGAATACCAGGCCGAAGTCAGGAGAGGGGTTAAACTGGCACCCATCATGAACAATCCATTCAGTTTTAACAGGTATGTGCAACTATGGTCTGGCTCAGATCCCGTAATGGTAACACTTAA
>DASUMO010000618.1:0-11753 GCA_036277695.1 Chitinophagaceae bacterium | reverse complement strand
CAGGATCTGCATGGCTTCCTGCCCGCTTTCCGCCGTAATGGTATTGATATTATAGCGTTCAAATGCAGTCGTCAGTGCAAATAAATTCCTTACGTCATCATCTACCACCAGTACTTTCTTTTGTGCCAGGACATCGTTTTTCGAGCGGAGGTTCTCGATCAGCTTCCTTTTTTCCGGAACCAGGTCCTTATGGTCAATATGCAATAATACGACTGCTTCCTCCAGCAGGAGATCCAGTGAGGTAACATCCTTCAGCAGGATCCTGTTCGCATACTGTTTCAACTGGGTTCTTTCCTTCGGCGAAAAATCTTTGGCTGAATAAATCAATACCGGGGTGGTCCATGTTTTGCGGATTGTACTGATTTCGGTAACCAGTTCCAGCCCGCCGATATCGGGCAGCATATAGTCTACTATGATACAGTCATAATCATTTTCCCGGATCCGGTCCAGTGCCCTGTGACCTGAATCTACGATCTCGATATTCAGCAAATCTCCATTCTCGAGTATTTTGGCCATTTGTGAAGAATCCAGTTCATTGTCTTCCACCACCAGTATTTTCCGTGTTTTTGTTTCGCAATAGTGAAGAATATCATGGAAGAGATGGTTCAGCGCCTCTGTAGTCAATGGTTTGAGCTGGAAGCTGCGGGCCCCGCGCTGCATGGCCAGTAAACGATTCTCCTCGCCGGAAATCAGGTGTACCGGGATATGCCGGAAATTGATATCGTTCTTGAAAAGATCCAGGATACGCCAACCGCTTGCGTCCGGTAACTTGACGTCCAGGGTAATGGCAATAGGGTTATACTTATTCACGAGATCAAAGACATCCCCAAAATTGGTAGCGATCACTACTTTGAGGTCGGTGAAATGAGCCCTTTCAATCATGATCTTGCCAAAACGGATATCGTCTTCGATCACCAGCACCACTTTATCACCGGTCATGATATTTGTCCGGTCATCACCGATATCATTAATGATCTCGTTCAGGGCATCCAGGTCTTTGGTTTCACTGACCTTAATGGTAGGAACGGATTGCAAGGGAGCATGTGTTTCCGCGCCTTCGGCGAGTTTATATTCGCTTACGGTCAGGTTGGTTTGTTTTTCCCTTTTCAGCATCGTGGGATTATAATCGATGGGAAGGAAAAGGATAAATGTACTTCCCATACCGGCTTCGCTTTGCAATTCGATCGAGCCTCCTAAAAGATCCGCCAGTCCGCGGCTGATCGAGAGCCCCAGGCCGGTACCGCCATATTTACGGCTGGTAGAACCTTCTGCCTGCTGGAATGCTTCGAATATAATATTCTGTTTGTCTTTCGAGATGCCAATACCGGTATCCCGGATTTCAAAGGCCACTACTTTTTTGGCGTTATCCAGGTTGGGATTATGCTGTCTCCAGTTATGGTGGGCTTCATAAATCCTGAAACGGACTTCTCCCTTTTCTGTAAACTTAAAGGCATTGGAAAGAAGATTCTTCAGGATCTGGTTCAGTCGCTGCGCATCTGTTTCCAGGCTGGCCGGTAATTTTTCGTCCAGTTCAATACTGAAACGGAGATTCTTATTCTCAGAAATATGTTTAAATGTTGTTTCCACAAAGGAAGTGATATCACGGAAGGGCAGTTGCACAAAGTCCGTCGAGATATATCCGGATTCGATTTTCGAAAGATCCAGGATATCATTGATCAGCTGTATCAGGTCATCTCCGCAACTATGAATGGTTTTGGCATAGCTTACCTGTTTGTCATTCAGGTTGCCATCATGGTTTTCATATAATTGTTGCGCAAGGATCAACAGTGAATTCAGTGGCGTACGCAATTCATGCGACATATTGGCCAGGAATTCTGATTTATATTTCGAAGTGAGCTGTAATTGTTCGGCTTTTTCTTCCAGTGACAACCTGGCTTCTTCCACCTCTTTATTCTTGGCTTCCACTTCTTCTTTTTGTTTAACCAGCAGGTGGGCTTTATCCTGTAATTCCTCGTTGGTTCTTCTCAATTCGTCGGTCAGTGATTGAGATTGCACCAGCAGGCTTTCAGTCCTCGTATTGGCTTCGATGGTATTTAATACGATACCGATACTTTCCGTCAGCTGGCTGAGGAAGTCCAGGTGGGTTTCGCTGAACGTATCAAAGGAGGCCAGTTCAATGACCGCTTTGATCTCTTTTTCAAAAAGTACGGGTAATACAATCAGGTTAACCGGTGAAGATTTGCCAAGCCCGGAGCCGATCTTGATATAATTTTTAGGAACATTGGTTAAAAGAATACGTTCTTTTTCCAGTGCGCATTGGCCTACCAGTCCCTGGCCAAGAACAAATTCCTTAGAAGTCTTTACCTCATCCCCAAATGCATAGGCAGCGAATAATTTGAGTTTTTGATTCTTGAAATTCTCATCTTGTTCCAGGATATAGAACATGCCTTTTTGCGCATTGACTACCTGTGCCAGTTCTGAAAGGATACGACGGGTTACCGTGTTCAGGTCTTTTTGCCCCTGCAGCATCTGTGTAAACTTGGCCAGGTTTGATTTCAACCAGTCTTGTTCCTGGTTACGCAGGGTTGTTTGTTTAAGGTTGGCGATCATCTGGTTGATCGTATCCTTGAGTTCTTCTACCTCACCTTTCGCATCTACGCTGATCATCTGGGTAAGATCACCTTTTGTAACGGCGCTGGCCACTTCTGAGATCGCACGCACCTGCGTGGTCAGGTTTTCCGCCAGTTGGTTTACGTTTTCGGTCAGGTTTTTCCAGATACCTGAAGCACCCGGTACCGAAGCCTGGCCACCCAATCTTCCTTCCACACCCACTTCACGGGCTACATTGGTTACCTGGTCGGCAAATACGGCCAGGGTATCAATCATCTCGTTGATGGTATCGATCAGCTGGGCTACCTCACCTCGCGATACAATCGATAATTTTTGTTTCAGATTTCCAATGGCGACAGCGGTTACCACTTTAGCAATACCTCTTACCTGGTTGGTCAGGTTAGAAGCCATCATGTTTACGGAGTCGGTTAAATCTTTCCAGGTACCGGCAACACCCTGCACTTCGGCCTGGCCTCCCAATTTGCCTTCCGTACCTACCTCACGGGCTACACGGGTTACCTCAAAGGCAAATGAATTCAATTGGTCCACCATCGTATTGATGGTATTCTTCAGGTCAAAGATCTCACCTTTAACGTCGATGGTTACTTTTTTGGTCAGGTTACCAGAGGCTACGGCCTTAGTTACTTCCGCAATATTTCTTACCTGGGCTGTGAGGTTACCCGTCATCTGGTTTACTGAGTCGGTAAGATCTTTCCATGTTCCGGCTACACCCGGCACAAAAGCCTGTCCACCCAGTTTACCATCTGTACCTACTTCACGTGCTACACGGGTTACTTCCGATGCAAAGGCCCGGAGCTGGTCCACCATCGTAGTCAGGGTTTCTTTTAAACGGAGGATTTCACCTCTCACGTCCACGGTGATCTTACGCGACATATCACCATTTGCCACGGCGATGGCTACTTCGGCAATATTTCTTACCTGTCCTGTAAGGTTGGAAGCCATCTGGTTCACTGAGTCGGTCAAATCTTTCCAGGTTCCGGCTACCCCGGGTACATTGGCCTGACCACCTAATTTGCCTTCTGTACCCACTTCACGGGCAACACGGGTAACCTCGGATGCAAATGCGCGAAGTTGTTCTACCATCGTGTTGATGGTATTCTTTAATTCCAGGATTTCGCCTTTTACATCCACTTCAATCTTACGGGATAGATCGCCATTCGCCACCGCCGTAGTTACTTCTGCAATATTCCTTACCTGGGAGGTAAGGTTGGACGCCATCTTGTTTACTGAATCGGTAAGGTCTTTCCAAAGCCCTTCCACACCCGGTACATCGGCCTGGCCGCCGAGTTTACCTTCCGAACCAACTTCACGTGCTACACGGAATACCTCGGAACCGAATGAATTCAACTGGTCCACCATCGTGTTGATGGTATTTTTTAATTCCAGGATCTCACCTTTTACGTCTACCGTGATTTTCCTGGAGAGATCGCCTTTCGCAACAGCTGTTGTTACCTCGGCAATATTTCTTACCTGGGCTGTCAGGTTGGATCCCATCTGGTTTACCGAATCAGTCAGGTCTTTCCAGGTTCCGCCAACCCCCTGCACTTTTGCCTGGCCTCCGAGTTTACCTTCGGTACCTACTTCCAGCGCCACCCTTGTAACTTCCGATGCAAAAGAGTTCAGCTGATCCACCATCGTGTTGATGGTATTTTTGAGTTCGAGAATCTCACCCTCTACATTAACCGTAATTTTTTTAGAAAGGTCCCCATTGGCCACCGCGGTTGTTACCTCGGCGATATTTCTTACCTGCGCCGTCAGGTTGGAGGCCATCTGGTTTACGGATTCGGTGAGGTCTTTCCAGGTACCACCCACATCCTGCACCCTTGCCTGGCCACCCAATTTTCCTTCGGTACCCACTTCCAGCGCCACCCTGGTAACTTCCGATGCAAAGGAGTTCAACTGGTCCACCATCGTGTTGATGGTATTCTTTAATTCCAGGATCTCGCCCTTTACATCCACGGTGATTTTTCTTGACAAGTCTCCTTTCGCAACGGCAGTCGTTACTTCCGCGATATTTCTCACCTGCGCTGTCAGGTTTGATCCCATCTGGTTCACTGAATCAGTCAGGTCTTTCCACACACCGCCGATTCCTTTTACTGTGGCTTGTCCGCCGAGTTTTCCTTCACTACCAACTTCCCGGGCCACACGGGTTACTTCCGCGGAGAAGGAATTCAACTGGTCCACCATGGTATTGATGGTATTCTTCAACTCCAGGATCTCACCTTTTACGTCAACGGTAATCTTGCGCGACAAGTCGCCTCTTGCGACGGCTGTTGTTACTTCGGCAATATTTCTTACCTGGCCTGTCAGGTTAGAGGCCATTTGGTTTACTGAATCAGTTAAGTCTTTCCAGGTTCCGCCGATACCTTTTACCTGGGCCTGGCCGCCGAGTTTACCCTCGGTACCCACTTCAAGAGCCACGCGTGTTACTTCGGAGGAGAAGGAGTTCAGCTGGTCCACCATGGTATTGATGGTATTCTTTAGTTCCAGGATTTCACCCTGTACATCCACGGTAATTTTTTTACCGAGATCTCCCTTTGCTACGGCCGTAGTAACCTCGGCAATATTTCTAACCTGGGCCGTCAGGTTACCAGCCATCTGGTTTACCGAGTCAGTCAGGTCTTTCCATACACCCGCCACGCCTTTTACTTTGGCTTGTCCGCCGAGTTTACCTTCGGAGCCTACTTCCCTTGCCACACGGGTAACTTCCATGGAGAAGAGGTTCAACTGTTTCACCATGTCATTTACTTCGGCTGCAATCTTGGCGAACTCACCCTGTAATACGTGATCCCCGATTTTCAAAGACATTTCCTGGGAAAGGTTTCCCTTGGCTACTGAACTGATCACATGGGCAATTTCAATGGTTGGATGTACCAGGTCCGATATCAGGCTATTGATCGAATCAACACCCGATGCCCAGGAACCCCGGGCCATACCCGGTAAAGAAACCCGGTGATTCAGGTGACCCTGCCGGCCAATGGTATTCCTGGCTTCGGTTAACTGTTGTACAAAAGTTTCGTTGAGGGATATGATATCATTGAGTACATCACAGATCTTACCGCTGATTCCAATCCGGTCTATAGGCATGCGTTCGGAAAAGTTACCGTTCCTGACCTGTGTCAGGACTCTCAATAATTCGCGGCTATCAAGTTCATCAATGTCGGCAATGGCACTACCATTTGATTTATGATTGCTTGCTTTAATGCTGTCCTTACCATTTGATTTTTTAGCAGCCGCTTTAGGAATTAGCGTAGGGGCGGTGGCTGCTGAAGGTTTAGCTTGCAGTGGTGGGGTTGATCTTTTTTTCATAGCATTGACTAATGAGCCCTCATATAAATTGTGAGCCCTATTTGTTTATACGTATACGTTAAGTAGTTGAAAATAAATTATGGAAAGGGTAATTATGGTTCGTAAAATACCTTATCTTAACAGCAGTAACATAGCATATAAAACTGTGCCACTAAAAAAAAGCATGGGGGCAAACCAGCCACTGAGCCAAAATTCAAAATTTATCTTATTGGGTGAGGACGATGTTGACGACGAAGAAATCCTAAAGGAGGTCTTTTCGTCCATCGATGATTCATTCATGATAGAGTTTATGAATAATGGGAAAAAGCTTGTGGAAGCCCTGGACGAACGCGAAGAGCATTTTTTACCCTGTCTCATTATCCTGGATTATAACATGCCTGGTCTGAATGGGGCTGAAATTCTCAGGGAACTAAAGTCCCGGGAAAGGTATCGCGAAATCCCGGTTATCATTTGGAGCACTTCAGGTTCAGAGACTTATAAACGGCACTGCCTGCAGGCAGGAGCCTGTGATTATATTATTAAGCCCTCCAATATCAGCGGCCTGGCTGAAGCACTCCGTTATATGCTGAGTTTTTGCACGATCCAGAAATCCTGATTCACCTTATTAAAAATTATCGTTCAGCAAGCTCATGGACAGGGGTTTTTCCCATACAAAGACATTGGGAAATGGGCTCAGAAATTCACCTTTCTGATAATAAGCACTGACCAGGTAAACCCGTAAGTGTGGATTTTTTTCTACAATAGTGTCCACACATGTCCACCCTTTTCCATCAGGGAGGTTATTGTCAAGAAATAAAATATCGGGCTGTTTATCATGTAGTAAATCAAGTCCATCTTTCAATGTGTAGGCAAGAAACACGTCATAGTTTTTTTTACGGAAATAACCTTTCAGTATGGTACTGTAGTCAATCTCGTCATCAATTATCAGGATTTTTTGTTTATCCATCTTGCTCCTTTGTGAAACGGCTCAATTTGTGCAAGTTGATCCACTTACCCGTAAACGTATGAAAGATACCGAATCTTTGCCTGAGTTATTCTTCTTTTACGATCCTCAAATGAGGAAGATGATCTATACCAGCCAACCATGGGAAAACTTTTTTGATCAATCACCAGAAGTAAAAGAAAACCTTCCTTTGTTTAACCAGGAAGCTGGGTCTGGCGAAATAACGGATCATTGGCAGAAATGTTTGCAATTAAAAGAAAAACAAACCCATCATTTTGAGTATACTACAAATACCGGGCAGAATAAAAAAGGGGTATATAGCTTTTTAGTAAGAGGGACAAGGATTGAGCAGGTACCGGGGGAACCGGTATGGCTGGCAGGAGAGATAAAGAAACAGGACCAGGAATCTGCCGCAAAGACAATAGATAAAAATGAAGATCCTTACCGTCAGGCTTACCAGGAATTTATAGATATAGCCAGTCATGACCTGGATGCACCCCTGCGAAAGTTAGGTGTACTGGTAGATTCGGCCTTGCAGAAAATGCAAAAACAAGATCCAGCGGAGGAACTGCAGGCTACTATATATCGCATTCATCGTTGCCTGGACGATATGCGATCCCTGGTAGATGACCTGGGAGTTTTATCAAGAATGGAACTGGAAAAAGGCCAAAACACTACTTTTGACCTGGGACAGCTCATTGAAGAAACAGAATCAGAATTAGATCCTGTTATCCGGGAAAAAAAGGCCCGTATTCAAATAGAATTAATGCCGGCAATTAGGGCTAACAGGAGCCAGATCTATATTTTAATAAGGTGTTTGCTGGAAAATGCACTCCGTTTTAGCCGAAAGGATCAAACGCCCGTGATTACTATTAGGCCCCGGACCGGTGAAACCGTAGAGGGAGCGAAGTTTACCGGGGTTGAAATAAATGATAATGGAATTGGATTTGAAGCCGGGGAAGCGGAGAGAATATTCCGGCCATTTGTACGCCTGCACGGAAAATCAGCTTTCCCAGGCAATGGCATTGGCCTTGCATTATGTAAAAAAATTGTAGACAATCACCGGGGGAATATCTACGCGGAAATAAACGAAGACCAGGGAGCCCGGTTTATATTCACCATACCTCAAACAACCGAGTAAATGCCATACAGCAGGGAAATCCGGATTTTAATCATCGATGATGATGAAGACGATTTTGTGATCATTGCCGATTACCTCAAGAATATTGAAGGCGCCCGGCTCAAGGTAGATTGGTGTAATGATTATACAGAGGCCTGTAAAAAAATCAGGAACCGGGAATATGATATTTATCTGGTCGATTACCGGCTGGGCAGTCATACCGGCCTGGAATTATTGCAGGAAACGGTGACGGAGGAATTTGATGATCCCATTGTATTGCTGACTGGCAAAGGCAACAAGGATATCGATGTAAAGGCGATGCGCAGCGGAGCCACCGACTACCTGGTAAAATCGGAACTGACCACCGAAAAACTGGATCGCTGTTTCCGCTATTCTCTGGAACGTTCTGCCGCACTGAAAGAAGTCAAGACCCGCGAAAGCAAGTACAGGAATTTGTTTGAAGGATCGAAGGATGCGGTATTTATTGCCAATACGGATTTATTATTTACGGAAGTGAACAAAGCCGCTTCAGCCTTATTCGGTGCCTGTATCGCCTGCCTGGTGGGCCATCATTTTTTTGATTATGTAAAAGAGGAAAGCCAGCAAAATGAATTGAAGAAATTACTGGAAAACAACCAGCCCATCCGCGATTTTCCTATTGATATTCTAAATAAGGAAGGGGAGGAGACCCGGTCCTGCCTGCTTTCCGTGTCCATCCTGACCTCCGAAGAAACCGGCTCGCTGCTATATGGCATTCTTCATGATATTACCAGTATAAAAAAGGCCGAACTGGCGAATTTACAGGCACAGAAACTGGCGGCCAATGAACGATTGATGCGGGTGCTGGCCCATGAGATCAGGAATCCATTAAATAATATCAGTTTATCGGCCGATCAGTTGGATACACCCGAGGATGACCCGGAACTCCGGCATAGTATGATCGAGATCATCAAGCGCAACTGTCTTCGTATCAATCATATTATTTCCGAATTGCTCGATCTTACCAAGCCGCCGGAACTCACTTTTCAGCCGCATTCCTTACAGGAGATCGTGAATGAAAGTATTGCGATGAATTTCGACCGTATCAATTTGCACAAGATCTCGGTCAGTAAAAATTATCCTGATTCCCCATTGCATGTGTCTGCCAATAAATCCAAGCTTATTATTGCCTTTACTAATATCCTGATCAATGCCATCGAGGCGATGGAAAGCAATAAGGGCCAGCTAACGGTAACCATGTCGGAAACCGCGGGTCGCTGTCATGTGTCGATCCGGGACAATGGCAAGGGCATACCCGAAGAATACCGGTCCAAATTGTTCGAACCCTTTTTTACACTCAAAAAGAACGGGGTGGGACTGGGACTGGCAGCATCTTATTCTATTCTTCAATCACACAGGGCGGAGATGAGGGTTGAAAGCGAAGTGAATTATGGAACCAATTTTATCATCAGTTTCAGTAAGGTGAATGGAGAAGAGCAAGTGGTCGCTGAAAAAATTCAAGGACGATAACCGGGCTTTTTGACGGAATAATAAAATCAAGATTTGTCAGCAGCCTGATTAATTAGGAGAATTCCGGTATTCAATCGGCGACTGCCCAACCCTTTGCTTAAACAAACGGCTAAAATGTTGGGGATACTTAAATCCTAATTCGTAAGCTATTTCACTTACTGATTTACTATGGTCAAATATTCTTTTTCGCCACATTAATCACTTTGATTTGTATATACTCCTGCGCCGATCTACCTGTTTCCCTATTTATCAGGTCACCAAAATAGTTTGCTGACAAGTTTAATTTGCCGGCACACCAGGCTATAGAAGGCCAACCAATTTTTTGTGGCTTGTCTGCCTGGGAATACTCATTTGACAAAGCCTCAAATCGTTCTAAAATACCCTTGTGTACATTGTCACGGGTAATGAATTGACAGTCGTAAAAACGGACACAATAGTTCAGGAATAGTTCAATATTATCTACAATCAATTTTTTTACTGTGCTTGTCATTGGCATGTTCCAATTCATACCAATCTTTGAAAAACAATCCAGCACAATTTTCCTTTAATAGCCGGATTAGCAAATTCGCATGTTTTGATTTTCTTAACTTTGTTTTATGAAAGATAAAAGGGTACGTCGGGTCTCCGAATTCAATAGTGAACTAAAATTGAAAGGTTTCAATGTGTTTCAAATTGAAACTGATGGTGCAGCTACCCGTATTTACAGCCGGAAGGATTTCTATAAAATCTGCCTGACAACAGGCAAGAGCATAATTCACTATGCTGACCGGAGTTTTGAAGAAGACGGTACTGTTTTGTTCTTCGGCAATCCTCACATACCTTACTCCTGGGAAACACTATCTACTACTTATGTTGGTTACACGATTCTTTTTTCAGAAGAGTTTTTTAAGGCGTCTGACCGTACCGAAAGCCTTCAACACTCTCCTTTATTTAAAATCGGCGGCACGCCTGTTTTGAAAATAACCGACGAGCAAAGGTTGTTTTTAAGAGCCATTTTTCAAAGGATGATAGATGAACAAAAGGGCGGGTATGCCTATAAAGACGACCTGATACGGAATTATATAAACCTGATTATTCATGAAGCAATGAAACTGCAACCTTCAGAACACTACGACCAGTATAAAAATGCAGCTTCACGTCTCACTTCTGTATTCTTTGAACTTCTGGAAAGACAGTTTCCTATTGAGAGCTCCGACAAACCACTGCAACTAAAAACAGCACAGGACTATGCCAACAGCCTGAATGTGCATGTGAACTATCTAAACCGTGCTGTTAAGGAAGTGACTGGTAAGCCTACGACGGCTCATATCACAGAAAGAACTGTCAGTGAAGCAAAAGCGCTGTTGCTGCATACGGACTGGAACATTGCTGAAATTGCCTATGCACTTGGTTTTGAATACCCCACCTACTTTAACAACTTCTTCAAACGCCTAACCGGTACAAACCCCAAATCCCTTCGGGCAGCATAAGTTTGAAATTCTTAATTATTGGTTTGATAATCGTTAACAGCAGGGGTGTTAAATGAATGACCTTGCGGTATGTTATCCAATTCAGTGACCATGAATAACAGGGACATTCTCGAAAGAATGAAAGCCGGAGAAGCATTACGGCCTGATGATCCGCAAATTTCGAAGGTTATGGAAGTTGTTGCCCAAACACAAGACTTGTCAGTACAACTCAACGCTTCAACCCAGATTGACCAGGTAAGAGAGCGTTTAAGTGAAATCATAGGCTCATCTATTGATAACAGTACGAGAATATTTCCTCCGTTCTACACCAACTTTGGACGGTTCATTACATTGGGCAAAAATGTGTTTATAAACCATGCCTGTTCCTTTTTGGACATGGGTGGGATTATTATCGAAGATGATGTCCTGATAGGTCCAAAAGTCTGCCTTATCACTGAAAGTCATCCATTAGAACCAGCAGACAGACAAACGCTGTTGCTAAAGCAAATCGTCATCAAACGGAATGCATGGATTGGTGCAGGGGCTACAATATTACCAGGAATAACGATTGGTGAAAACGCTGTTGTTGCTGCCGGTGCAGTGGTTTCAAAGGATGTGCCTGCCAATACAGTAGTTGGCGGAATACCGGCGAAAATTATTAAAGCAAATATTTAATTAAAAACATCAGATAGATGAAAAATTCAGCAGTTGTACTTGTTCTGTCCTTTTTGGTTATAGGGCAGGTTTATTCACAAACTTCAGAAAGCGTAAATATAAAAAATATGAAACGGTTAGAACAAGCAGACCATTATACTTTTCAGTTAAGTGATAA
>DASUMO010000617.1:0-16579 GCA_036277695.1 Chitinophagaceae bacterium | reverse complement strand
TCCCACCCGCACACTTTTATTTCCCCATGCCCGGGAGATCCTGCTTTATTTGCAGGAAAAACAATATGAACTTCACCTTATTACCAACGGGTTCGAAAAAACACAGCATAGCAAATTAAAATATTCCGGGCTGGATATTTTTTTTAAACAGGTCATTACCTCCGAAGGATCAAATAGTTTAAAACCTAATAAAGAAATATTTGAATTTGCTTTTCAAAAAACCGGCGCCAACCCCGCTGAAAGCATCATGATCGGCGACACCATTGATGTAGATATCCTGGGCGCCATGAATGCAGGGATTGACCAGGTACATGTGAACCATATCAGTAAAGAACCGGTTTCCATAAAAGAAACCTTACCCACCTATACGGTTTATTCGCTGAAGGAGCTGGAAATGATATTCTAGCTGTGAGCAATGGGCTGCGAGCTATGAGCTGCGAGCTTTTTGCATTTAGACTTTTGCATTTTAAATTTTAAGAAAACTACCAATTAGCTACTACCGTCACACCACCGCGGGCGGTTTCGCCGATCTTAACCCGGATCTTTGCATCCAGTGGCAACAATAAATCAACCCGGGAGCCAAAACGGATAAAACCCATTTCAGTTGCCTGCTCTACCTGCTGACCAGGCTGGAGATAATTGATGATGCGTTTGGCAAGGGCGCCGGCAATTTGTTTAACCAGCAATTCTTTACCCTGTTTCCGGTACACCACTGTATGTCTTTCATTATCGGTAGATGATTTGGGATGCCAGGCCACCAGGTATTTTCCCTTATGGTACTGGCTATACACAACTTCACCGGCAACCGGATTACGATTTACATGCACATTCAGGGGACTCATGAAAATAGAAACCTGGATGCGGCGGTCGGTGAAATATTCATCCGCATTTACTTCTTCAATGGCTACTACCTTACCATCGGCGGGGGCTATTACCGCATCGTCACCAGTTGTAAAAACCCTTTTGGGGATTCGAAAAAAAGAGATGACAAATAATAAAAGGCCAAAGCTCAGCAGGAAAATAATCCAGCTGATAAGGGGTGAGGCAAAACTGATAAAATAGAAGGAAAGGATATTGATTACCCCAAATATTATCGTACTCCACGCGATGATCTTATATCCTTCCTTATGAATCGTCATAAAATTATTTGAAGCTCAAAGATAATGAAGAGGGCGCTTAATTTTAATCTGCAGGATTGATACGGACACTGGGGATTTTTACGCGTGATTAACCTAGAAAAAGGTTTACATAAAGCCATACGAAAGGCGTTGCCAGCAGCAGGGAGTCAAAACGGTCGAGAAATCCACCATGGCCGGGGAGCAAACGGCCACTGTCCTTTACACCAGCCATACGCTTTAATTTGGATTCGAGTAAATCCCCAAAAGTTCCACTGATAGCAATAATAGTGGCCACTGGCAGGATCATTACTGAAACGGATAAGTTAAACTCTTCGAAATAAAGCAAGGGAAATAAAAAAGACATGGCCACAATACAAAGCATGATACCTCCGATCGTTCCTTCCCAGGTCTTTTTTGGAGAAATGGGAGTCAGGGGTGTTTTCCCGATCAGGGATCCTACAATATAAGCCATGGTATCATTTATCCAGATGCTAAAAATCACCAGCATGGGAAAAAAACCTGCAGCAGGAGCAACTACCCTGTCAGGAAAACGTATATCAAACTCATGCTGGTAGAGATGCATCATCAATCCCCAGCACAGTGAAATATAGATCAATCCCAGGGCTGCCATGCCAAATGACTTTAGTTGAACTGCCTGCTTTTGAAAGATCCCGATGAGCAGGAGTAAAAACCCGGCCAGTGAGAGAGGCAATGAAATATTTTCCTTGAGTCCATAATTGTTAATTTGATACCGATCTCCGCAAAACCAAAGCATGATTCCATAACCCATCAGCATGAACCCGATTTTGCTGTACAGGTGAATCCGGCTGTTTTGTATTTTTTCCGTGAGCTGAAGGTATTCCCACCAGCAGCCAAAATGGATAATAGTAAAGAGGATAAAAAAACTCCAGTGGTTCCAAAATAAACCGGCCAGCATGACTGCCACGAATACGATCGCGGTCATTGCTCTTTTCCGGAATATGGGCCAGTTAAATGCCATAGCAGGTTTATGAGCCGTTATTGAAATCGGGATGAGTTGATTCGGCTTTGCGTTTGAAAAGTTTCATCAGCACCATCACTACCGGCAAGGCCAGCAATCCCCACCAGCCTGCTTCCACTTCGTTCATGGTCTGGTCCACCGGTTTTCCCTGTTGTTTGTAAATATAAAGCGCTACCAGAACGATCCCATTATTCAGGAAATGAGCCAGGATATTGGGCCACATTCTGCCGGAATAATGATAGAGCAAGCCCAGAATTATTCCCAGGAAAAAACGGGAAAGAAACCCATAAAAAGAAAAATGGACAGCACTGAAAATAAGGCTTACAATGAGGATGGCTAAAACGGGGTTACGGGTAGATCGGGTGAGGAAATTCTGGAGCCCTCCGCGAAAAAGTGTTTCTTCACAAATGGCGGGAAGAATGGCCATGATTAGAAGGGCAATAAAAAAATCCGCCCCCGTTTGCAGGTTTACGATTGCTTCCACCTGTTTCAGGTAGTCTGCTTCCCAGCCATCAAATTTCAGCCTCCAATCAGCAGGGATAGGTAATTCGTGGTTAACATAGGATAAACCGCCGGAAACCAGGAGAGCAAAGATCATGATCAGCAAAACCAATATGCCCTGGCTGCTGCTGAATCCCGGAACATAACCCAATAACCGAAAGGGCTTGCGATGCAGTACAAAAGCTGTCAAAAATGTGGGGATGAAATATCCAAAAACCTGGTTGATGGCCTGTAAAATTTTATAAGCTGTAGAATCAGCGGGATCGAAGCTGCTGTCGGCCAGGGCTTTGACTGATTTGCCGGTCATGCCTTCCCAGATGGGACCGCTGATAATCCCCGCGAAGATCAAACCCGCGATAGCAAAGGCGATCAGCATAAAAAAACCGGCAGTGTAGGAGATGCCTTTGGATTGATGATCGTACATAAACTCTGGCGATTAAACAGTAAATTTGCAGGCTCAAAAATAGCTGAGTGTGATCAGATGAAAGGAGGAGATTTCTTTTATTTTGAAGAAAACCCGGCGTTTATAAATGAACTTGATGGTCAGGATCGGTAACATATCACTCCCGGATTTTCCCTTACTTCTGGCGCCCATGGAAGATGTAAGCGACCCGCCATTCCGCGCCGTATGCAAGGATAATGGCGCCGATCTGATGTATACAGAGTTTATTTCTTCCGAAGGGCTGATCAGGGACGCGATCAAAAGCCGGAAAAAACTGGACATTTTCGAATATGAGCGACCGGTAGGCATTCAAATTTTTGGTGGCGATGAGGAAAGCCTGGCCCTGGCCGCTAAAATTGTAGAAGTTACCAACCCCGACCTGCTGGACATTAATTTCGGTTGCCCGGTGAAAAAAGTTGCCCTCAAAGGCGCCGGTGCAGGGGTGTTGAAAGATATTGAACTGATGGTCCGTCTTACTTCGGCCGTGGTAAAAGCAACCTCCTTACCTGTAACTGTTAAAACAAGGCTGGGTTGGGATGATCATACCCGGAATATTGAAGATGTGGCCGAACGGCTCCAGGATGCAGGCATACAAGCCCTGGCCATTCATGGCCGCACAAGAACACAGATGTATAAAGGAGAGGCCGACTGGACCCTGATTGGGAAAGTCAAAAATAATCCCCGCATCAAAATTCCCATTTTTGGAAATGGTGATATTGACTCGCCGGTAAAGGCACTCGAATATAAAAACCGCTATGGTGTGGACGGGATCATGATCGGCCGTGCGGCCATTGGTTATCCCTGGATCTTTAACGAGATCAAACATTTTATGAAAACCGGGGAGCATTTACCGGCGCCCACTTTAGCGGATCGCATCTCGGTTTGCCGCAAACACCTGCGCAAATCAGTAGAATGGAAAAACCCCGTGGTAGGTATCAATGAAATGCGCCGTCATTATGCGAATTACCTGAAAGGTTTACCGAATATCAAAGAATTCAGGAACCGGCTGGTCACATTAAAAACAGAAGAAGAAATCAACGAAGTGCTGAACGAGATAGCCCTGGCCTATGCCGGAGTTGAAATCGAAAAAACTGCCATTCAACTGGTGAACTACCACGAGAAATGCCCGCTGGATTAACTGTATAGGGTCATCATTTAATTTTCTCCTTCATGAATTGGTTTCTTTTAATCATCGCCGGTTTGTTCGAAGTAGGCTTTGCATCCTGCCTGGCCAAGGCCCGGGAAAGCAGTGGGAATACTGCAATCTGGTGGATGCTGGGCTTCTTTGTTTGCCTTTCTATCAGTATGTTCCTGCTGTATAAAGCCACGCAATCATTACCAATTGGCACAGCGTACGCGGTATGGACCGGTATAGGCGCGGCAGGAACCGTGTTGATGGGAATCCTGTTTTTTAAAGAACCTGCGGATTTCTGGAGGTTATTTTTTATCAGTACGCTGATCGCTTCTATTATTGGATTGAAATTTGTTTCATCCCACTAATTACTATTTATCCCTGACAAATTCCCGAAGCCCGTTCATGTACTTTCTACCCCGGCTTTCAGCAAAATAATCGGCAGTCAGGGCCAGCAAGGCCATAAAAGCCAGGCCCATCCCCAGGCCCCGCCACCAATCTTGTGTAAAGTCACGGATAAAATAAATATAAAGTCCAATGCCCAATAACAATAGAAATATTTCTGTATACCGGTAAATCACGAAATTCTTCATCACTTTTTCCATGCGGGGCAATTCCTTTTGCTTTAATTCAGCCGGGTTCATATCATAGGCATAGACATTGCGGATACGATCCCCATCACTTCTTTTATAAACGGTATATCCCACTATTCCCAACAGGAGACCCACCAATGCCAGGGGCAAAGCTGCACCTTTGAATACAGCGGACTTTACAACAAAAAAGAAAATGATGGCTGCGACCAGCGCTGCTATGCCGATTACCATGAATAGCAAGCTTTCCAGTTTTTCACCGGTAAAATATTTTTCAATGTCTGCTTTACTGAACATATGATCCCGCTGGTTAAAATCAGGATGAGTGAATTCCTTGCCACACTTATTTCCCGATTGCTTCCCGGATATCATTTCCCATGGGGGAAACCGAAGGGTCAAAATAATTTACGAGCAGGCCTTCTTCATTCACCAGGTACTTGGAAAAATTCCAGGAAGGCGCTTTATTATTCCAGCCGTTCCGGGTTGAATCGGTCAGCCACCGGAACACGTCGTGCTGGCCGGGTTTCTTTATGACCACGCTTTTCTTCATCAGGGGGAAATTAACGCCAAAGTTTAGCTGGCAAAAACGGGCAATTTCCTCATCTGTTCCTTTTTCCTGTTCCTTAAAATCATTGGCCGGGAAACCGATCACCAGTAATTTATCCTTGTGTTCCTCATACAATTTTTGCAGGTCCGCATATTGTTCGGTATATCCACAATCGCTGGCGGTATTCACCAACAGTATTTTTTTTCCCTTCAGTTCATTGAAATCAAGCACCTGCCCGTTATTCAGCGTACTTTTCAATGAATAAAAAGAAACAGGTGGGTTTAGCTCCTGGCCGGCAATACGGGCATTATTCTTCCCGGTCAGCCTGGTAAACCACATCCAGATGGGATAAACAGCTTTCAGTACTTTCTGCCGGTAGGTCATGTCTGTTGAATTTAAGTTAACGATCTCCACATAACCAACAAAAACCAGGATCAGCATCAGGAATACAATCAGTCCCTTCTTGAGTTTACTGTAAACAGGTTTTGTTGTCATAAAATCCGTTTTCACAATTTAATACGGACCAAACATTCTTCTAACGTATCACCCACTTAAAAAGTTTTAGCTTGCCTTTGAATGGAGGATATTTAATAGCGGGGTCAAACCAGGTGGGGGTCTTCATAACAGGTTTACGATGACTAAAGGTCTCAAACGAATAGCGCCCATGATAATGACCGGTACCGCTAAAGCCCCGGCCGCCAAAAGGGAGGTGATGATTGGTCAGGTGCCAGCTGCAGTTATTCACGCAAACTCCGCCGGCGGGGATACCATGTACCCATTGTTCTTCCTTTTTCCGGCTGCCGGTATAGACGTAAAACGAAAGGGGATTGGGATTTAATGCCACAATATTCTTTGCTTCTTCAAAACTGGTAAAGGAGAGTACCGGCAATAATGGTCCAAAGATCTCCTCCTTCATAAGTGCTGAATCAAGTGGCACATCTGTCAACAGTGTAGGTTCTATAAATAATTTTTCTTTATTGCTTCGTCCGCCATAAATAATCTTCCCCGTTCCAAGGTAGCTGTTAAGGCGCTCAAACTGTTTTTCATTGATAATTTTTCCATAACTATAACTTTCCTCGGGGTTATTACCGAAAAACTGCTGCAGGGCCCGGGCCAGTTCTTTTTCCAGCTCCTGTTTTTTGGAAGCATGTACCAGCACATAGTCGGGGGCAACACACATCTGTCCTGCATTGGAAAATTTCGTTACGGCGATGCGCCGCGCTGCTACAGCGATGTTCGCATCTTCTTCTACAATACAAGGGCTTTTGCCTCCTAATTCCAGGGTTACCGGTATTAGTTTTTCTGCCGCCATTTTATAAATGAGACGGCCTACCGCTGTGCTGCCGGTATAAAATATATGATCAAAACTAAAATCATTCATTAAGCCCGGAATCACTTCCTGTCCTTCTCCCTGTACATAGTATATATAGTCGGAGGAAAATGATTGTTCCAGCATTTTTTTGAGTACGGTATTCGTTGCACCGGAAAACTCGCTGGGTTTGAGCACAACGCAATTCCCGGCTGCCATGGCTCCTACCAGCGGGTTGATCAGTAATTGAAAAGGATAATTCCAGGGACCTATAATCAGTACAACTCCCAATGGTTCGCGTAGTATTTTGCTGGTGGAGGGAAGATTGACAAGATTGGTACTTACTTTTTCAGGAGCCATCCATGATTTGAGGTTGCCCAGCGCCGTATTAATCTCTGCCAGCACCATTCCCATCTCTGTTACCCAGCTTTCTTCCGGGCTTTTTTTGAGATCGGCATGCAGCGCTTCATATAACTCATGCTCATGATCCAGGATGGACTGCCTGAGTTTTTTCAATTGCTCCCTCCTGAATTCATAGGGCTTTGTGGCACCGGAATTAAAATAAGCCCGCATATTTTCCAGGTGGCCGGTATGCTGCATTCCCATTAATTTTATACCAAGTTAGTTAAAAACCCCCAGCAGCATGACCGAGGAATACTATATGATGCAGGCAATCAAGGAGGCCAAAAAAGCGCTCGAAGATGATGAGATCCCGATTGGCGCAGTGATAGTCTTGAACGAAAAGGTCATTGCAAGGGGATATAATATGACCGAGCGTTTAAATGATCCTACTGCGCATGCTGAAATGATCGCCCTGACCTCAGCCTTTAATTTGTTAGGTAGTAAATACCTACCGGAAGCTACCTTGTATGTAACCGTTGAGCCCTGCCTGATGTGTGCAGGTGCCATCTACTGGAGCAAGCTGGGTAAGATTGTGTATGGCGCAGATGATGAAAAGAATGGTTACAGGAAAACCGCCGGTACCAACTGGCCATTTCATCCAAAGACAGAATTGATCCGTGGTGTACTAAAAGATAATTGCGCCGCATTGATGAAGGATTTTTTTAAAAATAAACGGTAATGGCAAAAGCCAGCAGTAGTAAAAAAGTCAGCACTACCCATCCAGTTACCGGTCGTGAACAATCGATCGACGCCACCATTTATGAGCCCATTAAAGCTGCCATTCTGGAAAGTCTTAAAAAAACAAATGGAAAAACATTTACGGAACTGACCGATGCTGTGTTGAAAATTACGAAGAAGACTATGCCGGGTTTCAAAGGGTCTGTTCCCTGGTATACGATCTCCATAAGGCTGGACCTGGAAACGCGGGGTATTGTTGAAACATTTACAGAGAAAGGGAAAAAGCTGAACCGCCTGAAAAAATAAAAAACCGCACCTTACTGCTAAAGATGCGGCTTGCTGACTATTGCTTATGCTTGCTTAGGTAAGCCTAGGGTTTATCCCACCAAACTCTTCCATAAAGACCATCCTGTCCGCCAAACTGGCGCTGGACCGCTTCCTGGTAATTGCTGGTGTTATTGAATACTTCATTGGGCGGATAACTGTGCCGGAGAGGTACCTGCCGTCCACCGGGTGTAACCAAATTATCAGGGTAGCCGGTTCTTCTCCATTCGGCCCAAGCTTCATAACCATGCATGAAAAGGTGAACATAGCGCTGCATGGCAATTTGTTTAAGAGCTGTTGCAGGATCATAAGGTATGCCAGGGGCTGTCATAAATGTTGCCAGACCGGTTGTACCTCCTGTCCATTGCCGCATGGATTGCTCGATGGCCAGGTCATAATTGGTTTTAGCCGTGGCATCGCCGCCGGTTATCCATCCCCGTTTGGCAGCTTCAGCCTTCGCAAATAATACCTGGGCATAAGTAACCAAAGGAATTTGTGCATTTTGTGCGTAGATGGCCGGTCCCATCAGGGATACACCCGTCGTATTCGGCAATCCTACGGTAGTACCGAAAGTCAATCCCTTATAAATATTAGTGTTATTCTTTTTACCAAATATGGCTAAGCGGGGGTCATTGGTAGGATTCATATAATCAACCAAAGTTTCAGTAAGAGCCCACCATTCGCGGTTCTGGTTTACAACCTGTCCATACCAATAATTCTGGTTATTCGCATCAGCCAGGTGTTTGAAAACAAAATTGTCGGTATTGGCACCCATCACACCAGCTGCCAGGGCTGCATTGAATTCCGTATTGCCTTTGGTTGGATTAATTTCCGATAAACGAAGTGCCATGAGTAAGCGAATGGAGTTACCCAGTCTTTTCCATTTATTAATATCGCCACCATAAATGATATCATTGGAGATGTTTCCTGAAACGATCATCGCATTGGCATCGGCGAGCATTTGAAAAAGACTATCATAAATCACTGCCTGCGGATCATATTTTGGTGTAAAATTCGAAGCCCCCTGCAAAGCTTCTGTAAACGGAATATCACCCCACCGGTCAGTAATATGCCATATGTAATAAGCTTTGAGAATCTTCGCCACGGCCAGCTGGTTGGGGACGGGTCCTTCGGTTCCGCTCAAACTATTCGATTCAAGTACGCGCTGCAGGTTGATCAATGGTCCCTGGTACAAACTGTAAAAACTTGTTCCGCCATCCGGGTAGAGAGATGCCCCGGGATACTGTGTTTCAGCCAGGTACTGCGCCATAAATTCCCCCTGCGGCGAAGCACTTAGCGTGGGTAATGAGAGTGCGGCATTCGCTATAAGCTGTGTACCCGAAGCCTGGCTGGGCAGGTTGGGATTGGTATTGATATCCGAATCAAATTTATTGCAGCCCATAAGCCCGGCCCCGGATATCAACAATATGAATAGCTTCTTCATGAAATATTTTTTAGAAGTTAATGTTTAAGTTGATGCCATAAGAACGAACGGTATTCGCCTGTCCGGATTCATACCAGCTGATGGATTGTCCGCCCGTGGAAAGCTCTGATGGATCCAAACCCTTCGGTGCTTCCTGCCAGATCATGACGGGATTACGGGCGATCAGCGCAATATTCACACTGTTAAAAGGCAGGCTGCCGAGCATTTTCTTCGGGAAAGAATAACCCAGCCTCACTTCCCTTAATTTTATATAGGAGGCATCAAACAGCCATTCTTCATAGATCCTTCTTCCCAGGACGGTATTATAGTAAGATTGGGCATCCACATAGGCGGTTACTTCCTGCTTGGTAGCGGCCGAAATTCCGTCAATGCGTACCCCGCCGCCTGAAGCCACCGGGTCCCTTACATTAAAACCTTTATCATTCATAGCTACTGTAACAGGATCCATGCCTGTTCTTACGACCAGCATTTTGGAACGGCTGAAAAACTGCCCGCCAAACTGGTAATCGATCATCACCCCCAAATCAAAGCCATAAAAACGGAACGTATTCTGGAAACCGCCGGTAAAATCTGGTAACACGGAACCGAAATCATGAGTGGCTGCAGTGAACAAAGGCATATTATTCGTTCCCAGCAAAATTTTTCCGGTTGCAGAATCCCGCTGGTAAGCCTGACCTACGAGACTACCGAATGGTTTGCCTACATAGGAATTCAGGAAACTCGTTACACTGGAATAAGTGGTAGAACCATAGGTGTATACATTCACACCCGGGTATAATTCAACGACCATACTCCTGTTGCGGCTGAGATTGAAAGTAGCATCCCATGAAAAATTTTTGAGCCGAAGCGGTGAGCCTGTAACAGTAAGTTCAATCCCCTTGTTCTCGATTAAACCGGCATTGATAGTTGTCGAACTATAACCACTGGCCCCGGATACATCCAGGCGGATGATCTGGTTTTTATTTTTTTGCTTGTAGTAAGTAAAATCAATTCCCAGGCGGTTCTTGAAAAACTGGAGATCTGCCCCGATTTCATAGGAATGGGCGAAGGAAGGTTCGATATTGGGATTATTCAGGTTATCCGGCACCGATAAAGTATTAACAGCGGACGAACCGGTATATACTGTACCTACTGCGTAAACAAATGAAGTTTCATAAGGGCTCAGATCTGCCCCCGCCTGTGCATAGCTCAACCTCACTTTACCAAATGATAACGGATTCCATTTCAGGTGTTCGCTGAAAACATAACTTCCCGAAACGGAGGGATACCAGTATGAATTGTTATCAGTCGGCAGCGCAGATGAATTATCATTACGGATAGAAGCATCCAGGAAATAAGTATTCTGGTATCCTAATGATGCCATACCATAGTAGCTGCGGATTTCCTTTCTTAATAAATAAGAAGAAACAGCGGGCCGGTCAATGGAGGCTGCGATATTATAAAAACCAGGAGCAGAAAGTCCACCTACAGTAGCCTGTGTTAACTCCGTATACCTTCTTTTGTACAAATTGGCACCGACATTGGCATTCAGCGAAAGCTCATTCCAGGTTTTGTTGTACTGACCGAGGAATTCATAATTCATTTCTTTGTTCTGGTATTTACCCACAGAATAAGAAGGAATTCTTCTGCCGCCAAATGCCGCACGCTCTTCAATGTTTTGCGTATACATATCTGTGCGTACAAAACCGCTCAGTTTCAATTCCGGCAGCAACTGGTAGTTCAGCGCAATATCCCCAAACATACGGTCACGACTGTCATTGCTTGGATTTTCATAAACTTCGAAATAAGGATTGTTCCAGTACAGGGGTTTGAAGTTGGTAATCTCTCCTGTGGTTGAATTGGGACGATTCAGGTTCCAGTTCAGGAACGTACCATCGGGGTATTTATAATTCTTCAATCTTTTCATGTCCACGTTCCGCTGGAACCACTGTACCATATAGCGGGCGCCATATTCTGAACCCTGCGTGGGACGCTGTGCATTGTTGGTGGCATAATTAATATTGGCATTCACATTCAGTTTGCTGGTGAGGTCGAGCCCCGCGCTCAACCCAAAATTATTCCGACGCAACCAGGTATTGGGTTCTACTCCTTCAATACGGGTATCGTTAAAGCTTAAGCGAAAACTGCTGTTTTCATTACCGCCGGAAATAGTCACCCCATTATTAATATTACTGCCGGTTCGGTAATAGTCTTCAATATTGCTGGGATGCGCCACAAAGGGAGTTAGCTGGCCATATTCAGCATCCTGGGGATAAAAACTAAAGATCTGCCGCACCGGTGTTCCGTCCATTTTTGGACCCCAGCTTTCATCCACGCTCATGTCCACATATTTTTGTCCGTTAGGTAGAGTACGCCAGGTTTGGCTGGAACCGCCTCCATACAGATTTTGCAGCGGGAAAAAATTACCGGCCTTCTCCATGGAAAAAGCGGAGTTTACCTGCACGTTTACTTTCTTAGCCCCCTTCTTCCCTTTTTTGGTAGTGATCATGATCACTCCATATTGCCCGCGAATACCATATAATGCCGAAGCAGCAGGTCCTTTTAATACATTGACAGATTCAATATCCTCGGGATTCACATCCTGGCCCAGGTTCCCATAATCGGCTTTATCGCTGCTGGCGAAATTGGCATTGGAAATGGGGGTACCATCCACAACAATCAGTGGCTGGTCTGTGCCGGCAATTGAATTCACACCCCTGATCTTGATCTTCTGCGTTCCGCCCAGGCTTGCGCCGGAAGAGCCGATCACCTGTACACCGGCGATTCTTCCTGATAGGGAACCCAGAACGTTTTGCTCCTTGGTCAATGTCAGGTTCTCACCTTTTACTTCCTGTGTAGAATAACCCAGTGAACGTTCCTTACGGGATATACCCAATGCAGTTACGACCACTTCGCTCATGCTGCTGGCCTTATCTTTTAACTGAAAGCTGAAATCCGGTTCATCATTATCCCGGAGTGTAATATCGCGGATCTCTTCTTCATAGCCAATGGCGGAGATCAGTAATTTATATGTCCCGGCTGTAATTCCTGCAATCACAAATTCTCCCTTGCTATTGGCCACGGCACCTTTGGTAGTTCCTACTAATTGTACAGAAGCATTGGGAATGGGATTGCCTTTCTCGTCCAAAATCTTTCCGCGGATGACTGCATCAAATAAAGCAGCACCGGAACCAATATGACTATTAGTCTGCCCGTTGCCTTTCCTGATTTTTTTAATGACGATGCTGGAATTGACCTGTTCAAATCCCAGGTCCGTGGATTGCAACAGTTCGGTTAATAAGCGATCGAGAGGTATATCCACGGCGTTATAATTAATATTGCCATAGGGGGCCACATCATTGGTTTTATACGCAAATGAAAGTTTGGTCTGACCTTCGATCTTCCGGAAAGCATTTTTCAGGCTGGCATTTTTTAACTGCACCGTCACCAACACTTTATCCAGGTCCTGGCCCCTGCCATCCCTGGCCAGCAATAACCCGCTGAATGATAGCAACAAAGCAAGGATTGAAACTTTCATTAGTAATGCTTTTGCTGTTAGCGTTGGTAAACCCCAGGGTTGCTGGATTTTTACCAGGCACAACCCGCCCGGGCCGTGCTTTTTCTCTTGCAAATTCATAGTTTTGATTGTTTTTATAATTCTTAACCGGGATTATCTAAACAGGCCGTACCGGGTCGCATCCGGTGCGGCCTTTTTTTTAAATTTTATGGTGGTGCACACTGATACATAGCATTCTGTTTACTAACGAACCAGGTAATTTCCATCAAGTGTTTTCAATTCTTTTTCAGTCAGATGACACAAAACCTGTAATGCCTGTTCCACCCCGATCTCTTTTTTAAAAGAAGTGGAAATGCGTTGTTCCTGCACAGAAGGATCGGCGATTTTGATACTGACATTATACACACGCTGTAAATCCGCAATAATATCTTTAAACGTAACATCATCATAGATCAGGCTGCCCTGTTGCCAGGCAGCAACTTCAGCAGCGGGGATATGCTTTTCCCGAGCCTGGTTTTCAAGCTCCCTGAGCTTTAACTCCTGCCCTGTCTCTAAGGTGGCTTCCCAGCCATCCTTACGTGTAACCTTAACCTTTCCACGGCTAACCGAAACCGTGATATTTTCTTCACCCGGATAGGCTTTTATATTGAAGGCCGTACCCAGCACCGTTGTAGATACTGCTCCGGTATGTATGATAAAGGGGATCTTCTCCGCATGTTTCACATCAAAATATGCCTCCCCCATCAGGTAAACCACTCTTTTTTTAGGATCAAAATGATCGGGAAATTCCAATGAACTGGCAGCATTCAGCCAAACCTGGGTACTATCTTCCAGTAAAAGAAATTTTGATTCTGAACGAACCGTAGATTTTTTCGTCAATGAAGCCACGGTAGCCACCCTTTCTGGTTTTGCGGGCGGTTTTATCAATAACCAGGCTGTAACCATCGCAACTAAAAGGAAGACCAGAAAACCTGCGATGGCGGGCCGGGTCCGCCGGGGTTTGGAAACGACTACGGGTGTGATCCATCCGGGTTCACTTAAAATCAGCCTTCCCTTTTCATCAACATGGGTTGTGGGGATATCCTCCGCTTTCAGGTCCTGGTAAAGATTCCTGATCAGCATCCGCAACCCGGAATCATGTTCGGCCTTTCGCACATGATCCAGGAATTCTTCCAGTTCCTTATACGAACAGGTATTATTCAGGTAATGATGAAAAAGATAGCGCAATCTTTCTTCCATAATGGCAGGAGGTTTTGCCTCAAGAAAGAGACGAAGCCCGGGGCCATAGTTCCTATTCCTTTTTTAAAAAAAGAAGAAAAAGATCTTCACATGGCGGGAAATAAAACGGCGGATGGATTGTACGGCACTGAATAACTGGTTCTTTACCGTATGCCTGGAGATTTGTAACTCATCAGCGATCTGCTGGTAGTTCATGCCTTCTTCCTTGTGTAATTGGTAAATCAGTTTGCGTTGCGGGGGTAATTGCCCGATAGCCTCTTTAATAACCTGGTTGTATTCCTTGGCAGCAACATGCTGTTCGGCTTCATTGAGAATTTGCCCCAGCTGGCTCCATATCCTCTGCTTAAGCCGGTTATCTGCCGCCGCTTTGCGAAGGAAATCAATCACTTTATTTTCCGTAATGCGGTATAACCAGGCTTCCATATTACTGATGTTATGGATGCTTTCCCTTTGCTCCCATAACTTTAAAAAAACTTCCTGGATAATGTCTTTGGCCGACTGGTCTGATTTAGTAAGACGGAGAGCTAGCGTATAGAGCTTATGTTCATGCTGCCGGAAAATACCGGAAAAAACAAGTTCGGGAGTTTCCCCATGATTATGGTTGGAGGCGGGAATCAATTGCAGGCAGTTAGAGTTCTAAAGTAAGAAAAAAAACGAAAGGACATCTCAAAAACAAAGGGCAAAAACCTGCAAAAAACTAAACACCTGATTTGCGGGGACCGGAATTTCTGACCTGTGACCTTTATTGCTCTATGCTTTTTTTGAGCAATCAACATTTGAAACGTAGTTTTGTTATCCCATTATATTCACCTGGTATATATTCATTCAACATTTAAAATCGATTAGTTATGGCATTTTCCTTAGACCCGCTTCCTTATGCACATGATGCACTGGAACCGACTATAGACAAACAAACCATGGAGATCCATCATGGTAAACATCACCAGGCCTACGTGGATAACCTGAACAAAGCGATTGCCGGTACTGAACATGAAAATAAATCTTTGGAAGAACTGATTGCCGGTGCTGGAAAAATTTCACCTGCGGTTCGAAATAATGGTGGTGGTCACTGGAACCATCGTTTTTTCTGGGATAGCTTAGCGGCCGGGGCAGGGGGCCAGCCTTCTGGGAAACTGGCCGATGCTATTAAGCAGGTTTTTGGATCATTTGAAGCTTTCCAGGAAAAATTCAATACTGCTGGCACTACCCGTTTTGGGAGCGGATGGGCCTGGCTCATTGTAAAGGATGGCAAACTGGAAGTAAGCTCCACTCCCAACCAGGATAATCCCCTGATGGATGTGGCAGAAGTAAAAGGCACTCCAATCCTTGGGGTGGACGTGTGGGAACATGCTTATTACCTGAAATACCAGAATAAGCGCCCGGACTACCTGAAAGCTATCTGGAATGTGATCAATTGGAAAAAAGTAGAAGAAAGGTTTGAAAAAGCTACAAAAGAAGCAAAGGTTTTAAACTAAGTTATTGAAGCGTAATCCTGTTATGGTCCCCGGCAAATGGCCGGGGATTTTTTTTAGCAAGAAGCGGGTTGCAGGAGTTTCAATTCTGGAAGATCTTGCATGAAAATTTTGACTATGAATGGTATTTATGTACCGATTTCACAGGACTATGCCGATAGGATAAGATCCACCCGGCAGGACGATTTTGGACACGCTGTGGAGACACATATAGCCGGCGAAACGGGATATGGCCCCTGCCGCTGTTGTTTAAAACAATTCAGGCCGGGTGAGAAAAGATTATTATTCTCTTATGCCCCCGTAGCCGCCGATCATCCTTTTAATGAAGTAGGTCCTGTGTTTATTCATGAAGATTGCCAGAGCTATAACGAAAGAACCCGTTTTCCGGAAGAAGTCAAAAACGGCCGACTACCGATCTCGCTTTTGCTTCGTTGCTATAATAAGGAAAAAAGAGTCATTGCAGCGGTACCAATAAAGGACATTTCAACGGTTGAAGAACAAATCAACCGGTTATTAAGCGATCCCCAAACAGCATTTATCCATATCCGGAATGCGATCGACCAATGTTTTATCGCGGGAGTGAACCGGGATCAGGGCACGGGGTCATAACCACTGCCACCCCAGGGATGACAACGGCTGATGCGTTTGACGGATAACCAAAAACCTTTGAAAACTCCGTGCTTTTTAAATGCTTCCAGTGCATAATGTGAACAGGTAGGCGTAAACCGGCATTTGGGTCCCAGCCAGGGAGATATGACCCACTGGTAAATTTTAATCAATGCAATAAAAGGTAAACTAAGTACCCGGAGAAATGTTTTCATTGACCTGTTTCACCAGATTATTAATAATGGACAGCATTTTATTTTGCATTAAAGAGAAGCCCGG
>DASUMO010000616.1:0-5317 GCA_036277695.1 Chitinophagaceae bacterium | reverse complement strand
TCAGTTCCTTTTGTTGCTTTGCCTTCTGTAAAGTAAGCTACGGCGTCATACCCCCTGATAGCCTGGGAAGAAGTACTGAATACTTCTGACTTCTGAACGCAACCAATAGCAGTTACAATAACGAATAACGGCAATAGTGTTAGCATCTTCATAAAGTAAAAATTTGTGCGATAATATAATACCCGGTCATGTAAGAATGTCAACTACCTGACAAATGAAGACAAATGTTCCAAGGGTCTTTGAATCTTCATTTTTAATCAACTGTTATATGTCTGCGCTGTTTTTGTAGAGTGATGGTTTCTTCACTCATTAAATAGTATCTGTTATTGAATTTTCCGGTTGTGATATACTTTCTATAAAAGGCAATTTGAGAAAACACCTGTTAAATTAAAATAGGTAACTGCTGAATAGAAAATGGGTGAAATGTCTGAACTGCGTTTAATGTGGTATGCAGAAATTTGTTGACATTTCTCATTCTTAATATTGGCAAGTTGGAAGGATTATAGTTGAAGGGAGAATGTATCGGCGTGGTGTTGGATAGGACTTGCTAATCCAGGATCCATATATATTCGGGTATTAGTTGCGGTAATAATGTCAATTAAATAAAAACTATAGCATGAAACATCTATTTTCTTTTTTATTAGTCGGTCTAACGCTTTCGTCCTGTGATAAAGATCCAGACAATTCACCCAGAGCTAAGGATATAAACACTGCAGAAAAAGTGGCGGTGGACAGATTCAGCAGTGCAGCAGGCAAGCTATTTGTAAGAGATGCGACCAATGGATTACCTACGGCAAATGCTCCAATTAATTTTGACCAGGTACCTTTTATTACTAAAGGGCTTACGGCAAACGGCGCGCCAACTGAATACTACAATTTTGATGTGCAATCTCTGGCGCCTGCTAACATATATGAATTTTATAAGAACGGGGCTACAGCACCATTACCGGGGCAAAATAACATAATCCCGACTATACCGGGAGATGCAGGCTATAATGATTTTTGGGTAATAAATAAGGTTACTGTTCCTGATAATTATGTACCGAATTCGATAACCAGCGAAGCAGAAGTGCTTTCTTCCGGATTTAATATTCAAAAAACCAGTAAGATTGTTAATTGTCCCGTCGTTCCTTTTGGTTCGGTTGCTTCAAAAAAATATGGCGGCGGTTCCCAGGCTTTAGCTTTTGGCTGGTATAAAGGTAAAGCTGTTGCTTACTTCAGTTTTGTGGAAAAGGATCTGGCAGTTACCGCAAATGGCAATGTGCCTATTGCTCCTATTTATGTAATGTTCAATGATAATACTGCGGGGCCGGCTTCCGGATTCAAAACCGAACCGGGCACGGAGCAAACGCATAATGTATTGGCTGTTTCACCATCTGATGCGGCTTATTCTCCGTTGTGGAGTGTAATCGTAATAGATAATTCGTCTTTTAACAATGTAATGAATTTGTCAACTGCACAGAGTGCACCGGTATTAAATCCTGGTGGCGGCTTTGTTAATTGCCCGGTCGTACAATAGAATTGATGGAATTTTATTGTCATGACCAATCAGCGTTTTTTCTTCTAGGTGGTTATGGTTTAATTCCCGGAGGCTGTCCTGCAGGGACGGCCTCTTTTTAATCCGGAAACTAAGTCACATTTAAGATCGATGCCTGCATTTCGGCTTATATGGTAGTAACAATAATATTGCCTACTGCATTTCTATAGGATATCCAGTTTAGGATCAATGCTTGCAGGTCGACCAATCTACAATAATGATCAGCAAAAAAAATTAAGATGAAAGTTGCATCACGTGAACAAGCTTACCAATTTTCACAAGGCAGGAGAAATTTTATCATTAATGGTGTAGCGACAATTGCAACCACTTCTTTGTCAGTTTCTTCTATCAATTTATTTTTCAATCATTTAAACAGGATCAAAGCAATTGCCTTCGATGCCTTTCCAATTTTTGATCCGCGACCTGTTTATTCACTTGCTGAAAATATGTTTCCAGAAAAGGGAAGGGAATTAAGCAATATATGGAGAGCAAAACAATTTGAGTATTGCTGGCTAAGAGCATCATCAAAACAATACAGGGATTTTTGGGGAGTGACTGAAGATTCCCTGGTTTTTGCTTCAAAGAAGATCGGTTTGGACTTGTCACCAGGAAACAGAAAAATGTTGATGGACCAATATCTGCAACTCAATATCTGGGATGATGTTTTGCCAGCGCTGAAAACCTTGAAGAAAAAAGGAATCAGGCTTAGCTTTTTATCCAACATGACGGCGGGAATGATTGAGTCATGTATGAACCATTCCAAAATTGGAGAATATTTTGAGCATGTCATCAGTACGGACAGGGTGCGATCCTATAAGCCGGATCCGAGAGCGTATCAATCAGGTCTTGATATATTGAAACTGAAAAAGGAGGAGATTCTTTTTGTTGCGTTTGCAGGTTGGGATGCATCAGGATCAAAATGGTTTGGCTACCCGACATTTTGGGTCAACCGCCTGGCGTCACCAGTTGAAGAACTTCATGCAAAACCTGATGGCATAGGAAAGGGAATGAGCGACTTGCTGGACTTTATTCGGCAATTATAATTATTGCTGGAGCTTCTTACGCAATAATCAACATGCTGGCTCAAGAATACAGACTTCATAAATTAAAGGAGAACGATCGGATTCCTTTTGAATTATTACTGCTGGCTGATGAAACGGAAGATGCTATCAATAAGTATATTTATCATTCAGACATTTATACTGTTTATATATTAGAAAGCTTGATACCCATCGGCGTTTTTGCATTGTACCGGATCAGTAATTTGGTGATTGAGATTAAAAATATTGGAGTTTCGGAAAAATTCCGCAGCAAGGGGGTAGGCAGTGGTCTGATCAAAAAAATTAAAGAAATTGCCGCCGAAGAGAATTATGAAGAAATAATCGTGGGAACTCCCGATAGCGGAGTAAGACAGATCCGTTTTTATGAAAAAAACGGGTTCAGGAGATATGGGGTAAAGAAAAACTTTTTTATTGAAAATTACCCGGAGCCAATAAGCGAAGATGGCATTATACTGAAAGACATGATCATGCTGAAAGCAAAAACAGGAGCATGTTTTTAATGTTTTATTCCTTGGGTCGAAATAGACCTTGTGAGGCAATGATGAAAATGATCACCGGGGCTCATGAGACGTTTCATGAGATCATGGAAAAATACAGGAAGAAATGATTCATTTCTAAACCAGCTTCTCAAACCTCGACTGGAAAAATCGCAGGTATTTTGGCTCATAGACCATCCGGAGGCCTTTGATTTTCGACCTGCGTTCATATACTCTTGCAATGGATTCGGCTATAACATCCATATGCGCCTGTGTATATACCCGGCGGGGTATGGTGAATCTGACCAGGTCCAGCCTGGGATAATAATTTTCCCCGTTCGCTTTCCGGCCGGCTGAAACAATACCCCTTTCCATGGTTCTGACACCGGAGTCAAGATAGATTTCCGCGGCCAGCGACTGTGCGGGAAAATCATCCTGCCGGATATGGGGCAGGAATTTACGGGCGTTCACAAAAATTCCATGCCCCCCGATAGGCTTTACGATAGGAATAGCATATTCCAGCATTTTTTCACCCAGGTATAAAACCTGCCCGACGCGGGCTCTGATATGGTCATCGCTCACACTTTCTTCGATACCAATGGCCATGGCTTCCATATCCCGGCCGGCCAGTCCGCCATAGGTGTGCAGGCCTTCATAAACCACCACCATATTCCTGGCTTCTTCAAAAAGGTCCCAATCATTGATAGCAAGGAAACCGCCGATATTTACCAGGGCATCTTTTTTGGCGCTCATGGTAGCGCCATCGGTAAGGGAACAGATTTCTTTAATGATGTTTCGGACAGGGATCTGTTCATACCCTTTTTCCCTTTGCTGTATGAAGTAGGCATTCTCTGCCACCCGGGTCATATCATGAATGATGCGTATTCCATGTTTCCTGGTAAAAGCCCTGAGTTCTTTCAGGTTTTTGATACTGATAGGCTGACCTCCGGCCATATTCACACTGGTGGCGATGCTTACATAGGGAATTTTCCCTGCGCCATGTTTTTTCACCAGTTTTTCCAACTTGGCCAGGTCTACATTGCCTTTAAAGGGGAATTCATCTTCGGGATCGTGTGCTTTATCAATGATGATATCTTCAAATTTTCCGCCGGCCAGCTCCTGGTGCAGTCTGGTTGTGGTAAAATACATATTGCCGGGGATGATATCGCCTTTACGGATCAGGATTTTTGAAATAATATTTTCGGCGCCTCGCCCCTGGTGCGTGGGAATAAGGTATTTATAGCCGTAAGTGTTTTTCACCACTTCCTCCAGGTGGTAAAAATTACGGGACCCGGCATAGGCTTCATCGCCCATCATCATGCCGGCCCATTGACGATCACTCATGGCCGAAGTGCCGCTGTCGGTCAACAAGTCGATATAAACATCCTCCGATTTCAGGAGAAAGGTATTGTAACCGGCTTCTTTCAAGGCCTGTTTTCGCTGTTGGGGAGTCGTCATTTTCAGCAACTCCACCATTTTTATTTTATAGGGTTCGGCCCAGCTCCGTTTGATTGCTTGCTTCATAGATTAGATTTGTGAAGGGAATAGATCAGTGAATGTCTTAAGGGCAAACTACCTGCCTGCTGTTCAACAGGCAGCTCTTCCGCAATTGATTCGTGATAATAGCAGGTGAGAATCCGGGGAAGACTAGGTAGGCCTGGCGATAATGTTTTTCCAGAGTAGCATTTTAGAATACCGGTACAAGATAAAATGGAAGGGGATTATTGTTTTATGACTTTAATCAGCCAATCCCCTGATCGTGCCAGGCTGCAAATGGAAACCACCAGGCAATGACGGTATATTGTTCACCAAAATTTTGAAACCAGGGAACTGGTAATTGCTGTGTTTTTATTTGTCAAATCTGTATCCTTTAGAAAAATATTATCCCTGCTGCTCAATATTCTGAATTCCGCTCTCCATAGGATATTCCTGCCAATTGCTTTATCAATATTCAGCGAACAGCCAAAAGTTTTAAAGCCGTTTTGCGTGCCTGTTGAAACAATCACCCCTTTTGCATCATTAAAATATTCAGCCCTCAGGGCTATCGCCCAATTATTTTGGATTGCGTACCGAAGTATACAAACGGGTGAAAACCATGAATGCAATTTCCTGCTTCCCCGGTTTAGCTGTTCCTGTCCAAAATCAAATCCAAGGGTTAGCCCAAATTTGTCATTCAATACCAGGACTCCATATAAATTGTGAAAATAGCGCCAAAGCCGGTTGCTGTCCGGTTTGTCCGTTCC
>DASUMO010000615.1:0-26803 GCA_036277695.1 Chitinophagaceae bacterium | reverse complement strand
AGCCTGTCCTTATGTGTCCGGTCTGTCCAGAATTCGTTATTAGGATTAATTGGAGAGTCCTTGTCGTGAATAAAGAATTGATGATACTCAGTATAGAAATCAAGAGGAAGTTTACGCATTTCCATAAAACGACTGTTCAAGGGCATTGCCTACAACACATAAATATACGTTACTCCCTAAACCCTTGCAAGACCTATGACTACTGTCGCCCACATATTTCTTATTCGCCATGTATATTGCAGTTGCGTCAATGCGTTTTTGGGGAATTTGATTCGCTATGTTCATTGCCGAGGGGTTTCGTAATTACCACTGCAACTTCCCCGTCCGCCATAGGTCATCCAGCGGACTGATAATATTGACCAACTGCTCCTTTTTTACATGTAAATACCGCTCTGTCGTCTTAATATTAAAATGACCCAGTAAATCCTTTATATACCGTATATCCACACCCTTTTCCAGCAAGTGAGTGGCAAAACTATGCCGCAGGGAATGTATCCCCACATCCTTTTTCAAGCCACTCTTCTCTTTCGCCAGTTGAAATATCCGCTGTATGGTCCGGGCCGGGTAGGCCCTTCCCGTCAGCTCCGACTCAAATAACCATTCCGCCGGCCGGGGCTTGTAATTTTTTACATAGGCTCTTAAAATGTCCAGCAACACAGGGCTCAACGGCACATAACGGTCTTTCTTTCCCTTGGCACTCTCCACAAAGATTTGCATCCGCCCGCTGTCGATATGCTCCAATTTTAACCCGGCTATTTCACTCACCCTTAAGCCGCCACTATAAGCTGTAAATAACATGGCCTTGTGCTTGAGATTCTTTAAACTATTGAATAACCTGGCCAGCTCGTCCTCACCCAAAACCTTTGGTAAGATCAAATGTTTCTTGGGTCTCGGTATTTCCCAGAAGAATTTTTCCCGCCCCAGCACCTGTTCGTAATAAAATTTAAGCGCATTGATCCGGCTATGCAGGGTATTTTCCTGCAGGCCCAGTTTTTCAAGACAATAAACCAGGTAACGGCGTAGTTGTGCTGGATTCAGATCATCGGCCGGTATATCTTTCAATAATACCAGCAATTGCAGCATCTCGTTCAGGTAAGTGCGGATCGTGGAAGGGCTATAAGCTTTTAATACAAGCCATTCTTTCATAGCAGGTAATATATGGGCATTGACCGGCCAGATCCGGCTTCCCGTCTTTACAATTCCTTGAAAACGGTTAACTTTTTCTATGCCGTCCTCCTCTTTCATCATTTCCTTCTTTGTCGGTAATTGCCCGGAGGGAAAAGACAGGGGTTGCGATTTTCTTTTTTCCAAATATGCCTTCAATTCCGAAACTTCCAGTTCAGCTTTCCCCTCCAGTGCTGCATAAACCAGTTTATAAGAGGACCTGTTTAACGGCAGGTACCAGCATTGATGAGTCTGGCTCCATTTCGAGATTCTTATCTTCCTCAACAACCCGTTTAATACAGCATGACTTTCAAAAAATATGCCTATACAGTCCTGGCCGCGGTGATGCAGGGGTTTTAACCGCACAACTGGCATAAACAGTTTTCTACAATCTACTGAATGAACTTCCCGGTTTAAGGTGTAAAACCCCGCTTAAAATTGTTTTTTTACTTCAAAGCCCGGCTATTATTAACCAGGCTTTGAAGGAAAGTAAACTGCAATAGAAAACTAAGCTAGTTCCGATAAACACTCACAACATTGGTACCCGCCGGTTCGGCCGGTGAACTGTGAACAGCTTCTACAGTGGCCAGGGCGCTGACACCATGAAGGTGCAGATCGACAAGATTATTTGTACCCGCTAGTACTGCTGCAGGCGGGCACCAGGCCGCATAAGCATTAATATCAGTGCCATTATTATTGGAAATATCACAGCCAAATAGCTCCATTTTCAGGATATTATTGGAAACCCGATTATACCCATTAATTGAATTAACTGAATTATAGCCACAGGCTGCATAAATCGCCCCGGGCAGGGCGCCATTCAAGGGCAAAAGCTGCGGCTGGCCGTCGGGGTTATTATTACGGAGGCTTGTACCATATATTTTAAAATAGGTGGAATTGTTATTCGCAACAGTGCTTGATCCGGAATTGACCCCTCCACTCGGATCAAGAGCTACTCCATTACCTTCAAACCTGTCCGCATGTGATGTGATCTCGATCCGGCTGTTCAGCAAGTTTGAGCTTTGCGCAGCATTGTTGACGATAAAACCTACCTTGTTTCCATAGACGTAGTTACCCCTCATGCTTATCTGGATTAGACTGTTGGACGCGCCATTTATATTAACAGCCATTAGCCCGAATCCAAAGAAATTAACAGCGCCGAATACTTCATTGTGTTCAAGCTTTGCGTAGATCTTGCGACCGGCATGCTCTCCAAGTCTGTTACGGATATTGATCCCGATCCTGTTGCCATTTACGTTCACATGCACATGGGAAATTTCGATAAAAGCCTCGCTGGAGGGGAGATCAGTTTCGATAACCGAAAACCCATTTATTCCGGGCCGAACTCCTTTTACCGATAACCATTCCAGTATGTTGGTTCCCCGACCCAACCTGATGCCACCGGTAGATGCGGATGGAATTTGAAAGGAACTGGCAGGCAATGAGGATTCATCGATCAACACGGCTGCTGGCTCACCAGCCTGGCCCTGTAACGTCATATCCCTTTGCAATTCGAGTCTCCCCCCGTTTGGATAACCGGCATCTAATACATACACACCCGGCGCCAGTATAACCCGGCTGCCCGCATTGTCAGGGTTGTTAACAGCCGCATAGAGTTCTTCCAGGTTGGAAACATATATTCTTTTTTCATTCGCTGCCTTATTGCTGTTATCGGCTGTTGCCAGGGTATCCCTTTGCCAGTCACCGTTAACTGTTTCTTTCTGGCAGGAAAAACCAAGTAATCCTAAAATCAGCAGGAGCCCGGTTAAAGGGCTGACATTTCTTTTCATAAAAACTAGTTTGGAAGATGAATAAATGTTGTTGTTTAAAAAGGCGACTAATTCAACAACCCAACCTGGCGAAACCGCAACTAAAACGGAACCTTGCTGTATAATGGCGCCTTACGAGAGCTCTATAATTATTAACCCAGCTAAAATGGAATTGGAAACCCAAACATAGTTCCGGTTCGTTTAGTATAAAATAGGCTGTTTGCAGGTGAAATGATTTCTTTGATAAGTGAAGCAGGAATGAAACAGCTGCTAAAATTTAATCCGGCATTTTCTAAATGTCTCTTCGGGTCTACACCCTCGATCAAACGAAAATCAAGGATGGGAGGATCGTCCCCGGGGTTCCCTTTTCCAAAAAAGCGCTGGTTTAGTCGGCGGCAACCTAGTTCCCGCCCCACCCCGGGGATATTTTACTATGAATCCCTTAAACCTTTTTGTATTTTTCGCTTCACACTAGGCCGCCAGCCCGGCCCAACTATAGCTTATGGACAGACTAGCCTTCCTCACTGCCAACCGTAAAAAGCAACCGCCGCCTGCCGAAGGCTTTCGCACCCAGTCGGGTTTGAATCCTTATTCCGGTCCATGGACACGCAACGAAGTCCAGCACCTGCTCAAACGCACCATGTTCGGCTCCAAAAAAGCAGATATCGATTATTTCCTGGGCCGGACCATGAGCCAGGCAGTGGATGAACTGCTGAACCCAACAGCCCCTTTGCCCGCCCCACCCGTCAATGACTATAGCCCCGGCCTGGCCGATCCCAATGTACCTGCCGGCAGCACCTGGATTAATAATCCTACCAGCGATGGCAACCTGAACAGCGCCCGGCGTAATTCCTTTAAAAAATGGTGGGCGGGACAAATGATCAACCAGGACCGCAGCATCCGGGAAAGACTTACCCTTTTCTGGGCCGATCATTTCGGCACCGAAACCCTTACGATAGGTATTTCCCATTTCGTGTACTGGCACCATAAATTGTTAAGGGAAAACTGCCTGGGCAATTTTAGATCCCTGATCAAAAACGTAACTATCGACGCAGGCATGCTCCGCTACCTGAACGGGTACCTCAACACCAACACTGCACCCGATGAAAACTATGCCCGCGAACTCCAGGAATTATTTACACTTGGTAAAAGCCCCACGGTTCAGTATACCGAGGATGATGTAAAAAATGCCGCCCGTGTATTGACCGGCTGGCGTATCAACGGCAACACTTTTATGGTGTTCTGGGACGCTACCCGTCACGATAGCGGCAATAAACAGTTTTCTTCCTATTACAATAATAATATGATCGCCGGGCAGTCCGGCTCTAATGGCGCCCTGGAAACCGATGCGCTGATCAACATGATCTTTAATAAGGAAGAAGTATCCAAATATATCTGTCGCTGTCTTTATCGCTGGTTCATTTATTATAAAATAGACACAGCTGCAGAGACTAATGTAATCGAGCCCCTGGCAACTATTTTCCGGAATAATAATTACGAGATCAAACCCGTACTCGCTACCCTATTGAAAAGCGAACATTTTTTTGATGTACTGAACCAGGGCTCGCATATCAAGAGCCCCGTTGACCAGGTGGTCAGCTGCCTTCGTGAATTCAATGTTGTGTTTCCCGACCCCGTTACCCAATATGCTGATGCCTATGGCATGTGGAATTATATCCGGAACTGGTTTACTTCCATGAACCAGGATATCGGCGATCCACCCGATGTATCGGGCTGGCCAGCCTATTACCAGGCACCGCAGTTTCATGAATTATGGATCAATTCCGATACCCTGCCCAAGCGTAACCAGTTCACCGATGTGATGATCAATAATGGCTATACGCGCAATGGAAAAAAGATCGTGATCAATGCCGTGGGATTTACCCAAACCCTGCCCAATCCCGGTGATCCCAATGTGCTGATCGATGATGTGCTGGCCATAATTTATCGGGTTCCTCTTTCAGACGTATCCAAACAACAAATAAAGGAGCAAATACTGTTGAGTAACCAAACCCAGGATTATTACTGGACCAATGCCTGGAATGCTTATATCGCCAATCCTACCGACACAGCGACTTTTAATATTGTAAACACCCGGCTGAAAACTTTTTACCAATACCTCATGAACCTTTCAGAATACCAGCTATCCTGACCGCCAAAACTGAATAAATGAAACGAAGAGATTTTTTAAAAAATACTGTTCCCGCCGCCGCCCTTTTACCGGCTGTGGTTGATGGTTATTCGGTAAAAGCGTTCAACCAGGATTCCCCGCTGATGCAGGCCCTGATGAATCCGTTGATCGATACCGATCATGTGCTGGTGATCGTGCAGCTGAATGGCGGTAATGACGGATTGAATACAGTAATCCCCATTTCCAATTACAGCAATTATTTCAATGCCCGTTCCAACGTAGCTATCGCACAGAACCGTATTCTTTCCCTTACTAATTACACCCAAAGTGGTTTGCACCCGGCTATGACCGGCCTGCAGGCTTTATATAATGATGGAAAACTGAATATCGTACAGGCAGTAGGATATCCTTCACCCAATTTTTCGCATTTCCGTGCTACCGATATCTGGATGAGCGGATCATCCAGCGACCAGGTCGTTAATTCGGGCTGGGCTGGCCGTTATTTAAATACGGAATATCCTAATTACCCTACCGGTTACCCGAATACCACGATGCCCGACCCGCTTGCCATTCAGATCGGCTCCATTACTTCGCTGACCCTGCAGGGCCCCGCCGTTAGCATGGGGATGAGCATCACCAACCCGACCAGCTTTTATAATTTACTCAATAATACCCCCGATCCCGCACCCAATAACCCCATGGGGCAGGAACTGACTTATATCCGCACCGTCGCCAGCCAAACCAATCAATACACCGCGAGGATACGGGATGCAGCAAACCTGGTTACACAACAGGGAACCTATCCTGCCAATAATTCCCTGGCCGACCAGTTAAAGATCGTGGCCCGCCTCGTGAAAGGTGGATTGAAGACCCGGATTTATATGGTGAGCTATGGCGGATTTGATACACATTCCCTCCAGGTAAATGCCGGCGATACATCCATTGGTACGCATGCCAACCTCCTGGGAAATGTTTCAGCCGCTATTAAAGCTTTCGTGGATGATTGTACATTCTTATCAATACAGGATAGGGTAGTGGGCATGACCTTTTCTGAATTTGGAAGAAGGATAAAATCCAATTCCAGTGTGGGTACGGATCATGGGGCTGCTGCTCCGCTGTTTATTTTTGGACAGAAGGTAATTCCCGGGGTCACGGGTGTTAACCCGGTAATACCCACCAATGTAACGGTAAATGATAATATTCCCATGCAGTATGATTTTCGCAGCATCTATGCTTCTATTTTGGAAAAATGGTTTTGCGTTTCTTCCAGCACCTTGCAAACAATCTTATTTCAGAATTTCCAGAGCCTGGATATAGTCAATGATACTGCCTGCCGCACTACCGGATTGCCTGATCCTAACCAAACAGCAGGAGAGGAACTGATCAGCAATTATCCCAATCCTTTTACCGAAACCACAACCATTAAATTCAAGACAAGGGGTGGTCATACCCTTATTCAAATCATCGATATGCTGGGCAGGGTTATAAAAACACCGGTGGATAAGGAATTTACACCCGGCACATTTACTACAGATTTCGATGGTGGCGGCCTGCCCAATGGTGTTTATTATGCACGTCTCCAAAACGGTCCGATCCAGCAGGTGAGGGCTATGCTGAAAGTGAGATAAAACAATGGTTGCTCAAAGAGTAGGTTGCAAGCACAAGGGCCGCCAGGCTTTCGCATAAAGTCTCCGAATAAAATATTGAACGCAAAGACCGCAGAGTTAGCGCAAAGTGCACGGAGATTTTCTCACAGCCCTCGCCGCGTGAAACCAATCTTGCAAAACATAAACATTGTGAACTCTGCGCTTCTCCGTGCCCTTTGTGGGCTAAACACTTCAATCACCAGGCCACCCATCACTTAAGGACAACTCAAAAACATTTTACCCACTCAGTATTCAGTATCATTCAAAAACAAGAAAAATCAGGATATCAACTTAATCCTTATATTTGCAACGTTGTAGCAAAAATATGAAAAGGATTATTTTCGTTACCCTGTTGATTTTCCAGGGATTGGCAATATTGGCACAGTCAGGCAATGCTAAACCCGGTTCCGGTTTGGAGAAAAACAAACCTTCCCGGGTTAAAGTAAAATTGTATGGAACAGTTTCCGATGCCCGGACCGGTGAACCTTTGCCGGGCGCATCTGTTTATTTTGCCGATGAAAAAATCGGAACTGTAGCTGATCGCAATGGACATTACTCCATCATGAACATTCCCGATGGTCACCATGTGATCGAAATTTCTCATAGCGGTTATGGAACTATAGTTGAGCATATCGAACTATTAACAGACACGGAAAGGAATTTTGGACTCTTACCCGTGATCACCGAAAACCAGGCCGTGATCGTGACCGGTGTTACCGGCGCCACCAGCATCCGTAAAGCACCGATTCCCGTAACCATTATGCGCCGCTCGGCCTTATTACAATCCAGCTCCAATAATATCATCGAGGCATTGACAAAGATTCCCGGCGTATCCCAACTGTCTACCGGGCCCGCCATTTCCAAACCAATTATCCGCGGGCTTGGTTATAACAGGGTCGTAACCATCAATGAAGGTGCCCGCCAGGAAGGCCAACAATGGGGTGATGAACATGGTATCGAGATCGACGAACTCAGTATTGCCCGTGCAGAAATTGTAAAAGGTCCTGCTTCGCTGATGTATGGTAGTGATGCGATGGCAGGTGTGATTAACCTGGTCACCAATGTACCGGTAGCCGAAGGAGTTTTTAAAGCCAACCTGTTGACCAATTATCAAACCAATAATGAACTGTTCGGCATCCATGCCAATGCAGCCGGCAATAAAAATGGCCTGAACTGGAATATCTATGGCAGCCATAAAAAAGCCGGTGATTACCGGAATGCTTACGATGGCCGGGTTTTGAATTCCAGGTTCAATGAAAAAAATTTTGGCGGCTATATTGGCATCAATAAAAGCTGGGGTTTCAGTCATCTTATTGTGAGCCGCTTTAATCAGCAAACAGGGCTGGTAGAAGGTGACCGGGATGATGCCAGCGGCCAATTCCTCTTATTTGCCGGAACGCCTCTTGAAAGAATTGCCGGCACAAGCGACCTGAATTCGAAGGATCCTTTTACACCTTACCAACGGATACAACATAACAAAATCGTCAGCGATAATAACCTGGCCATTGGCAAGAACCGGCTCAAAATCAACCTGGCTTACCAGCAAAATCTCCGCAAAGAATTTGGAGATCCTTTTAATCCCGGCGAGGAGGAACTATTCTTCGATCTCAAAACGATCAATTATAACCTGCAATGGCAATTACCCGAGATGAAAGAATGGCATACAACTATTGGCGTAAATGGTATGCGGCAGTCCAATCGCAATAAAGGTGAGGAAGTGCTGATCCCGGAATATAATTTATTCGATATCGGTACTTTTATTTATACCCAGCGCTTTTTCAAAAAAGCTACCCTGAGTGGTGGCATCCGTTATGATAACCGAAGCATCAATTCCAAATTCTACCGCGAAGGCCCGGAAATCAAATTTGAAGCGTTTGAGCGGAATTTTTCCAATATCTCAGGCAGCATTGGATTGAGTTATGAACCTACCAGCATGATCACGCTGAAGGCCAATCTTGCCCGTGGTTTCCGTTCGCCTTCTCTTGCCGAACTGGCCAGCAATGGCGCCCACGAAGGCACTAACCGCTATGAATATGGTGATAAAAATCTTAGTTCAGAAATCAGCTGGCAGGGTGATGCCGGTATTGAAGTAGATTACGAACATTTCCATATCAACCTCACGGCTTTCTATAACCGCATCAGCAATTTTATTTTTTACCGTAAGCTTGTTTCCGCTTTTGGCGGCGATTCACTGGTAACTGTAGATGGGGAGGATATCCCGGCATTTCAATTTGACCAGCATACGGCCTCACTATATGGACTGGAAGCCACCATTGATATACATCCGCACCCGCTGGACTGGCTTCATTTCGAAAACTCATTTTCATTTGTAAGAGGCCGGTTCAATTCGGCTATCGATGGCTCTGCGAATTTACCTCTTGTACCGGCAGCCCGCTGGAACAGCGAGTTAAGGGCCAATCTTCTTAAAGCTGGTAAATGTTTCCAAAATTTTTATGTCAAGTTGGAAGCTGATAGAACATTTAATCAGCACAATTCCTTTACCGGTTATGAAACGGAGACGAACACCCCCGGTTATACTTTATTCCATGCCGGGCTGGGTGCTGATGTCCAGCAAAAAAAGAAAACCCTGTTCAGCCTGCATTTCGCGGTAACTAATATTACAGACAAAGCTTACCAGCAACATCTGAGCCGTTTAAAATATGCAGCTATGAATATGCTAACCGGGCGGCAGGGTGTATTTAATACCGGGAGGAATTTTTCAGTGAAGTTGAATATACCCCTGGAATTGAAATGGTAATAGGACTGAAATTCAAAATGTAAAAGTCGAAATTCAAAAAATTGGCTGCTTGTTACTAGCTGCTAGGATCAAACCTATTCACCATTCACCATTGACCATTCAGGGTGGGAAAACTATGTGTAACTATGTGCGCTATGATACTATGTGGTATTCTACGCCAGGCTAAAGAGAAGAGCGACAATAGTGGATAGTGAATTTCGGGTAAGCACCATATCCTATTCACTTGTTCGTCAGACGGGGGCCGTCAGACGAACATCCCCACTCACAACTCGCAACTCATGATTCACGATTCACGACTCCCGCCTTCTCCGCTGCGGCGGCTTCGGCGAGCAGGCACCATTTCCTTTTCACTTGTTCGTCAGACGGAGGCCGTCAGATAAACATCCCAACTCACACTCACAACTCACGATTCACGACTCACGATTCCCGCCTTCTCCGCCACGGCGGATTCGGCGGGCAGGCACCATTCACTATCTTAGCTTCATGGAAATCACCTTCAACACCCCCGCGCTGCTTTTTCCAGCGATCAGTTTATTGTTGCTGGCCTATACCAACCGCTACCTGGCCCTGGCCAACCTGATCCGCAAACTCCATGATGAGTATATGAGAGGAGAAAAAAACCACTTGCTGCTACAACAGATCAGGATCCTGCGTATCCGTATTAACCTGGTCAGGCAAATGCAGGCCCTCGGGGTCTTTAGTTTTGTATGCTGCGTGGTTACCATGTATGGCGTTTACCGCGAATGGCCCGGGTTAACGAGTTATGTATTTGCTGCCAGCCTGCTCAGCCTGTTGGTCTCTTTGATAATTTCCCTGATTGAAATTTCCCAAAGCACCAAGGCCCTGGAACTTGAGATAAGCGATATGGAAGACCTGGAGAAATCGAATTTTTTCACGGATCTATGGGGTAAGAAGGAGGAGAAGGGAGATGGTTGATTGAATGATTGTTGATTGATGGGGCCCCGGGATAACGAACTCTGCGCAACCCATTCATTCCCCAAAGGGGAGAATTTGTGCCACTCCGTTTGGGAAGAAAATATTTAGATACCTGGGTCCTACTGTTGCAAATTGTCTTAGTGCAACTTTGTGCCCTTCCTGTCTTTGTGGTTTGCAACATCTATAAGCTATTACCCGAAACCCCGAAGTAATTTCTAAGTATCTTAAAGATGATTCATCAGGCGCAGTACTCGCTCCCAGCTACCGCCATTATACACATCCTTAATTCCATTCTGTTTTAAAATCTTGACCGCCTCGCTGCTGCGGCTATCGCCGGCAGCGCAAACCACGATGGGTTTATTCATTTGCCGGATTCTTTCTAGACTTACTGAAATCCGGTCGATGGGAATATGGATGGATCCCCGCACCCGGCCCTGGTCATATTCGTGCACATTGCGCACATCTACGATCACCCCGTCCCGGCGGAGTGCCGATTTAATTTTACTAGTTCCAAACCCGGAAAAAAGATTGAGCATGGCGATTTGGTATAAACACAATTCCACAAAATAAATAAAGATTTCATGAAAATTCGTCGTTAAACTAATTGCCCCAAAATCTTGCGGTGAATTCCTTCTTTGATGAGGTGTACATTGAAATTGACCAAGAGGGCCAATTTGATTCCAGTAAGTTTCAAATAGGTAAGAACAGCTTTATGATGAACTTTTTCCAGGTGTTCAACAGATTTTATTTCAATAACTAGCTTATTTTCTATAATAATGTCTGCCCGGAACCCAACATCCAGGACTATCTCATTATAATTTGCGGCTATTCCCTGTTGGCGGGTATAAATAATATTTCTTTGGTCCAATTCATATGCAAAAGCAGCTTCGTATACAGATTCCAGCAATCCCGGACCCATAGTAGTGTGAATTTTGAAGCAAATATTTACAGCAATAGTTGCCAATTCATTTTCTGTCATATACAACTTGTGATAACAATTATTGTTGTTTCCCACGAAGACACAAAGATCTAGGGAATCCTTCGAGAAGCCTCGTGTTTTTCACGGATAGTTTCGTTATTTTCCCTTGTTCGATATTAAAACGATAAACGGTGCAGAGTGTTCTTTGAGGTTTTGTGGGAAATATTGTAGGTATCCCACGAAGACACAAAGATCTAGGGAATCCTTCGAGAAGCCTCGTGTTTTTCACGGATAGTTTTGTTATTTTCCCCGTTCGATATTAAAACGATAAACGGTGCATAGTGTTCTTTGCGGCTTTGTGGGAAATATTGTAGGTATCCCACGAAGACACAAAGATCACCAGGAATCTTCGGTAAGCCTCATGTTTTTAACTGATGTTTTCGTTTTTTCACCTGTTTGGAAATAAAAGAAAAACGGGCTTAGTGTATTTTGTTGCTTTATGGGAAATCATTAAGCTGCCGGCGCCTTGGTTTTTCTTTCCCCGATTTGCTGCCGCCACATGGCATAATAAAGGCCTTTTTCTTCCAGCAGCTTTTCATGATTGCCGGTTTCAACTACATCCCCTTTTTCCAGGACATAAATCCGGTCGGCATGCATAATGGTGGAAAGACGGTGTGCAATCAGGATGGTAATCTGGTTGCCCTCCAGTGAAATATCGCGTATGGTATCCGTAATCTCTTCTTCTGTAAGAGAGTCAAGAGCGGAAGTTGCTTCATCGAACAACAACAACTTGGGATTTCGCAGCAAGGCACGGGCGATAGAAAGTCTTTGTTTTTCTCCACCCGATAATTTCAAACCGCCTTCGCCGATCATTGTATCCAATCCCTTCTCTGCACGGGTTAAGAGGCTATTGGCTGATGATTTAGTCAATACATCTCTCAAATCTTCTTCGGTAGCCTCGGGATTGACAAAGACCAGGTTTTCCCGGATGGTTCCCGAAAACAATTGGGTATCCTGTGTTACAAAACCAATTTGATTCCGCAGGTCTTCGAAGTTGATATTATTTTCATCAATACCATTATACAGGATCTTGCCCGACTGCGGTCTGTAAAGTCCAACCAGCAATTTCATGAGAGTGGTTTTACCTGAACCCGATGGACCTACAAAGGCGATCGTCTCACCCGTCCGCACTTTAAAACTAATATCATTGATGGCATGTTGGGAAGCGGACTGGTGTTTAAATGCCACATGGTCAAATTCCAGGGTTTGTATCTCTCCCAAATGACGGGGACTGGCCGGCTGTGGTTCCGGGGATTTCTTCATCAGGTTCTGGAAATTTTCCAGGGATGCCTGTGCTTCACGGTAGGTCAGAATGATGTTCCCGATTTCCTGTAAAGGTCCAAATACAAAAAAAGAAAAGATCTGCATGGTTACCAATTGGCCAGCATCCATCCTGCCGCCGAATATCAGCCAGAGCAGCATGAATAAAATAACCTGCCTTAATGTATTCACAAATGTACCCTGCACAAAGCTGATGCTGCGGATGCGTTTTACCTTGGTTAACTCAAGTCCAAGGATCTTGAATGTATTTTTATTCAACCGGCTTACTTCCTGTTGAGTAAGACCCAGGCTTTTTACCAGTTCAATATTGCGCAGTGATTCGGTGGTAGCACCGGCGAGTGCGGTTGTTTGACCCACAATTTTTTTCTGGATGGTCTTTACTTTTTTGCTCAGCAAATTCGAAATTATGGTCAGCAAAAAAATGCCCCCGAAATAAATAAAGGGCAGGCTCCAGTGTATAGTGGTTGCATAAACAGCCACAAACACGATACCTACAATAACCGGAAACAATACATTGATAAAGGATGACACAAATTTTTCCGTATCGATCCTGACCTTTTGCAGCACACTCAAAGTTTCCCCGCTACGGGCATCTTCAAATTCCTGGTAAGGCAGTTTCATGGCATGCTGTAATCCCTGCGTAAAAACCGTGGCCCCGAATTTTTGTGTAATCAGGTTGAGAAAGTAATCCTGGAAAGCTTTGGCAATCCGGCTAATCATGGCGACCGTGATAGAAGCAACCAGGAGAGCCATCACCCCGTAATGAGGAGATTCGCTGAAAGAAAAAAAGAATTTTTCAAACGTATATTCATCTTTATTGTTGGCATAATGATTAGCCAGGTTCACCAGTTTCCCGAAGATAATGGGGTCTACCAGGGAAAAGCCAATATTCACGGCTGCCAGGAACAACACTAATACTACCAGCCATTTGTAAGGTTTGAGGTAATGCAGTAATATCTTCATATATCGAAACGCTGATCAGGTAAAAGAAGTTCAGTGCGCAAACATCGTACAAGTTCGCAAAAAAATGCCAACTTAGCAGGCAATCGCCGATAATGCCTTTATTTTGCTGCCATGCAAAAAGTCCTGGTCGATCTTCACCGTCTTGGCGGCAACCGGTTCAATGGGCTTTATCATTATTGTTACCAGTTGGGATATCACCTCGCCGCAAACCCCCCAGCCGATATGGACCTTCATTTTTATGTTCCCCGCGAACAACTGGGCATATTTGGCCAGGATATAAAATATACCGTACAAAAAAGTTCTGATAAATATTATCGCTTTGGTACCAGCCAGTTTGCCGCCTGGCATGTAGCCACCACTTTATCCTGGTATCGCCCTTTTAATCACCGCACAAAGAACATTTATACCATTCATGACCTCAATTTCCTCGAAGAGGAAGAGTACACTGTTGCCGGCAAAAAAAAATACCTGGCCCTGATCAAACAAAGGGTTGGCCGTGCCGATCACCTCACCTTTATTTCCCAATTTGCGTTGGAGCAGGCCCGCCAGCATCTCGACCTGGGGGATAAACCTCGTACCATTATATATAATGGAGCCAATATTCCACCGGCACCACCGTATACCGCTCCGGCTTATATCCCAACCAAACCTTTTTTATTTTCCATCGGCCAGCTGCATGCACGGAAAAATTTTCACGTATTGCCTGCATTGCTTGCCAATAATGACTTTGAACTGGTGATTGCAGGGTTGAATGATTTTCCGTATGCAGAGAAAGTTTGGGAGCAGGCAAGGTTATGGGGTGTAACTGACCGGGTAAAACTGGTAGGACCTGTTACAGAGCAGGAGAAATACTGGTACTACCAGCATTGCCGGGCCTTTGTGTTTCCCAGTATTGGCGAGGGCTTTGGATTGCCGGTATTGGAAGCCATGCACTTTTATAAGCCGCTCTTTTTATCCGTTCAAACCAGTTTGCCGGAAGTGGGAGGAGAGGCAGCATTTTATTTTAACTCTTTTGATCCTGTGGCAATGCAGGATGTATTGCAAAAAGGATTGAATGATTTTGAAAACGATACTCACCGGGACAGGATAAAGCAGCAACTGTCCCGTTTCAATTGGACCCGGGCGGCGCATCAGTACCTGGAAGTATATCGCCAGGTGCTCCGGGCATGATGGCTGATCAATTATATTTGTAATAATGAGTTCCTCCATTCCCAAATCCTTCCGGCCGGGTCTGAATAATCCCTTTTATTTTATCCGGAATGCCTTACTGCAAAAAATTATGGAATATGCCCCGCAGTTATCGGGTAAGCTCCTTGATTTTGGCTGCGGCAGCAAACCTTACCAGTCACTCTTTACGCAGGTTACGGAATATATTGGGTTGGATTATGAAGGCGAAGGTCATTCGCACCTGAACGAACAGGTTGATGTATTTTATGACGGTAAAACGATTCCTTTTCCCGATGAAAGTTTTGATGCTATATTCAGCAGCGAAGTGATGGAACATATTTTCAATACAGCCGAAATTTTACCCGAGATCAACCGGGTCCTGAAAAAAGGTGGAAAGTTCTTGCTTACCTGTCCATTTGTTTGGCCCGAACATGAAGTGCCGGTGGATTTTGCCCGCTATACCCGTTTTGCCTTAACCCATATACTGGAGAAAAACGGTTTCCGGGTATTGGCCCTGGATAAAAGCGGTGATTTCACCATGGCCATTGCGCAGATGCGGATGGTTTATACCAGCGAACATTTTATACCCTCATTGCCTTTATTAGGAAAAAGCAAATTTTTCCGGACCTCGGTAGCACCTGGTATCTATTATTTACTCAATAGCTGGTATTTATTCAAGCATAATCTATTACCAAAGCGGCAAGACTGGTACCTCAACAATATTGTGCTGGCCCAAAAAGAGCATGGATAATGGAGAAAATAATATTTACAACCTGTACGGCCGCTTACCTGGCCCAGGCCAAATCCCTGGGTGATTCCATCCTGCAAACCAATCCCGGTTATCGTTTATGCATAGGGTTGGTTGATAAAATGGATGGACGATTTGATCCCGCTTTTTTTGCCCCGCATGAGATTTTTCCAGTGGCCCTGCTTTCCATTCCTCCCTTCGCAGATATGCAAAGCCGTTATTCCCTGCTGGAACTCAGCTGTGCCCTCAAACCCTGGTTTGCCCTTTATTTATTGGAAAAATACAAGACCGGGCAAATCATTTACATGGATACTGATATCAGACTCACGGGTTCCCTGGTTTATCTTGAAGAAGAGTTGAGTCGGCATTCCATTTTGCTGACTCCGCATATTATGTCGCCCCTACCGGCCGATGACAAAAGGCCCCATGAAACCGCCATCCTGAAAACAGGGATCTACAATGCCGGTTTTTTTGCCGTGAAAAATGACGAAAATGGAAATGCTTTTTTGAACTGGTGGAGGGATATCCTGGTTGATTATTGTTATGAAGACAGCAGTCGCGGTTTGGCCAGCGACCAGAGCTGGCTGAATTTTGTGCCCTTGTTTTTTAAGAATGTAAAAATCATCGATCATCCCGGCTGTAATGTAGCCTACTGGAACATGCACGAAAGAAAACTGGAGAAAGCAGGTGAAAGTCTTATTGTCAATACAGAATTTCCCCTTCTTTTTTTCCATTTTAGCGGTTACTCGATGAAGAACCCCGCTTTGATTTCCCGGCACCAGGACCGGTTTAAGCTTACGGATAACCCCGTGGTAGCTGAACTTTTCCGCATTTATCATGCAGCTTTAAAGGAAAACCGGCACGAGGAAATGCAAAACATTCCCTGCGCCTATGCAAGGCCCAAAAGTATCCTGAAGAAATTGGGATTAGGGAAAAAATAGACCCGATCGAGAAAGCCCTGGTATACCACAAAACGCTTCTTTTAATCGATAACAAATAAATCGATAAATTTCATTAGCTTTCTGATATGGAATATTCAGCCGTTATCAAAGAGGTTAGCTGGCATCCAATGCACGTCATTAATTCAATTTTGTTGCTGGCAGTCAGAATTCCTGCTTTCAATTATGACATATGGATAAGAGATGAAGCCCCCGAAGATCATTTATGTCAAAAGTATGAGATTAAAAAAGACCCGGATGGATGGGTATTGAGTCATTTACTGAAAAGAAGATGTCTTGTTGCACAGGATGACCGGGGTTTCAGGTTTATTAAGTTTATAGAGTGATTGTAATGCGTGTCGGGATTATGAAGTCATCCGGTCTCCATTAAGCTATCCCGCCCATCCTTCCCTGTCCAGGCTTCTGTATTGAATCGCTTCCGCCAGGTGTTCTGGTTTTATTGCATCTGATTGGGCCAGGTCGGCAATCGTGCGGGAGACTTTGAGTATTCGGTCATAGGCCCGGGCGGAAAGATTGAGTTTTTGCATAGCGGCTTTTAACAAATTTTGTCCAACGGGTTCAACCTGGCAAATTTCCTTCAACATCTTACTGCTGATTTGCGCGTTGCAGTAAATCCCTGTTTCATTTTTATACCGTTCGGCCTGGATATTCCGTGCCATAATAACCCTGTCGCGTATCATAGCCGAGTTTTCCTGAGCTTTTAAAGATGATAGTTCGCTGAAAGCAACCGGGGTGACTTCTACATGAAGATCGATACGATCCAGCAGGGGGCCGGAAATTTTATTGAGGTATTTCTGAACGGCACCTGGCGGGCAGCTGCAATCGCGATCAGGATGGTTATAATAACCGCAGGGGCAGGGATTCATGGAAGCGATCAACATAAAGGAGGCGGGAAAATCCAAAGCGATCTTTGCACGCGAAATTGTCACCCTTCTTTCTTCCATGGGCTGCCGCATCACTTCCAGGACAGTGCGTTTGAATTCGGGTAATTCATCAAGAAAGAGAACACCGTTATGGGCTAATGAGATTTCTCCGGGTTGTGGATTGCCTCCACCTCCAACCAGCGCCACATCTGAAATGGTATGATGCGGGCTCCTGAAAGGACGGCGTGACACCAGTGTAGAATTTTCCACCAGTTTGCCTGCCACCGAATGGATCTTGGTAGTTTCCAGTGCTTCCTGTAAAGAGAGGGGAGGTAATATGGTAGGTAACCGTTTTGCCAGCATGGTTTTGCCTGCACCCGGCGGACCGATCAAAATAGCATTATGCCCGCCTGCAGCAGCGATCTCCAGGGCTCTTTTGATATTTTCCTGACCTTTTACATCGGCGAAATCAATTTCGAAATCATATTGCGAATGAAAGAATTCTTCGCGGGTATTCACCGTCACCTGCTCCAGGCCCCCTTCATTGTTTTCCAGGAATCCGATCACATCGAGGATATGTTTTACCCCAAACACATTGAGCTGGTTTACCATGCCGCCTTCCCTGGCATTGACCTCCGGAACAATTAATCCTTTGAATCCTTCTTTCCTGGCCTGTATGGCAATCGGTAATGTTCCTTTGATTGCACGCACTTCTCCATCCAGGCTCAGTTCACCCATGATCACATATTTTTCCAGCAGATCCAGGCCGCCGATTTGTTCGGTAGCGGCCAATAACCCAATAGCGATGGGAAGGTCAAAGGCAGTCCCGCTTTTTTTTATATCCGCTGGTGCCAGGTTGATCACTACTTTGGTGCGCGGCATCTTGTAGCCATTTGTTTTTATCGTGCTTTCCACCCGCTGCATGCTTTCTTTTACGGCATTATCCGGCAATCCTACCATGGTAGGCTCCTTCCCCGATTGAATCCAGTTTACTTCAATGGTAATCGAGATAGCTTCCACGCCATAAACAGCGCTGCCATAGATCTTCACCAGCATGTTTTGAAGTTAGGGAGAAACACCCCTGTCAAATGGGGTACAGCCACGAAGCCAATTGTTTTTTTCACCTGGTAAGGGAGAAAAAAAACGGCAGGAATGATAAAATCCTATTTTATTTCTGATACGTTTCCGCTAAACAATAAACTGGTGGCAGGATCGGCAACCAGCTGCCTGGGTTTTTGCTTTACAGGTATGGTAAAATTTTCGGTGGCTTTGGTGATCATAAACTTTGTCACCGTTAATTTTCCATTTGCGTCTTTTAAGCCGATCTCGAGGGGAAATTCAAAAACAGTTTTTTCCTGTTTCACAGATACCAGGACTTTTTGATGCTTTTGATCATATTTCCAATTAATATTCAGTCTTGGTAAGCCCGGCGTATAAAGCCATTGCCGGAAAAATTTTTCCAGGTTTTTACCAGAGATTTCTTCCAGCAGTTTGCGGTAATCCTCAGTAAGGGCCGTTTTTCCGGCATAACGGGTATAAAACAGCCGAAGGCTTTTCCAGAAAACAGAATCGCCCAGTTCCCGGCGTAACATATGCAATACCCAACTTCCTTTCTGGTAGCTGTTGGCATTTAATAATTCCATGTAGTCCGTGTTATTATCTATAACCGGCGAATTGTTAACTATGGTAAAAGCAATAACCTGTTCCCGGTCTTCCACTAACATGGCTTGTGCCGTATCCTTTCCATATTTATGTTCCATGTATAAAATGGTGAGGTAAGTGGCAAATCCTTCACTGAGCCAGAGATGGGCAAAGGATTTTTCCGTCGCCATATTGCCAAACCATTGGTGGGATATTTCGTGCGCGAGCAGGCTTTCCGATTTCCGGGTACCTGTAATAGATTGTTCTGAGTAAAAAATAGTGTTGGCGTTTTCCAGCCCCCCGAACATGGTTTTTGACTCAACATTGGCCAGTTTTTTATAAGGATAGGGGCCGATATGCTTAATAAAATAAGGCAGGATTTCCACGGCCTGCCCGTAGTCATAAAAACCCTGGTCGCGGTCTTCCGGGTAAACCCAACTATAAACGGGAATGCAGCCATCGACGATACCGGCCAATTGAACGGCAAATTCAGCAATACCGATCGCCATTACCTTGGTCGAAACAGGAACCTCTTCTTTCCAATGCGTTTCTTTTAAACCACCGGGTAAATTGGTTTCTTCAACCTGGATGCCGTTCCCTATTACCTGGTAATGCTGCGGGGCCCTGACGATAAATTCCACGCTGGCTTTGTCGGCAGGATCTTCATTACAGGGCAGCCAATGATGACCCCGGTTAGGCCAGTTATCGGCAAAAAATGTCCGGTTACCATATTTATTTTTCGAAATGACCAGGCCATTGGCAGGAATGCCCTTATAATTAATAACCACCTCGGCCTCATCACCTTTGTTATGACGGGAAGGGATATAAAGTATGTCATTTTCGTGTTTGAAGATCTCGGTTTGTGAACGATTGCTGTAAGTCACGGAAATGGCCTGCATGCCTTTACCATCTTTATCCCTGTTTACCAGGTCAAGGGCAATAACAGGTTTCTTCTCATTGACCCTGAATTTAATTTTGGCATTCCCATAAATAGAATCGTTGGCATCATTTACGGTAATATGAAAACGGTAATGCAACACATCAATATTTTCCTGGGCAAATGAGAAGCGGGCGATCAGCACCAGGATGAGGACAGGGATGCAACGGATCATAGTAGGATGTTAAGAAATTGAATAATTACCGATTATTTACAATTGTTCAACCATTGTTCAACTATTGTTTAACCACTGTTCAACTATATCTTATCAAGCATATCAACTACTTTTTCCCTTTTCAGTATCACATATCCGATCCTGTCATTACTGATTCCTTCTTTTAACTGGTAGGTAAATTCAAGCTGGTCCTCTTTTACATTGGTTTCAAAGTAGCGAAATGAAATATTCGAATAATTTTTCAGCTCTTCTCCGATCTCGTAGAGATGCGTGGAAAGGATAAACAGGGAATTCCTGATTTTTATCAGCCCCTTAATTACGGTGGTCGAGCATTTCATAGCGTCCTGCACATTGGTGCCTTTGAAAAGTTCATCGATCAACACCAGCCATTTTTTGCCATTATTGATCTTTTCTATCGTGTTTTTGATCCGCTGAACTTCATTGAAGAAAAAACTTTCGCCTTTGGCGATATTGTCCACAACATTAATATTGCTGATTAAACCATCGAAAAGGGTGAGTTTCATTCTGGCGGCAGGCACGCCCATGCCAATATGAGCCAGGAAAACGGCCGAACCTACCGATTTGATCAGGGTGCTTTTACCGGCCATATTGGCGCCAGTCAGGAAAAGAAAATTCTGTTCGGGGCTCATTTGCAGGTCATAGGCAATGGGTTTAGGGATAAGAATATGGTATAAACCTTTTGCATCTACCAGCGCAGTTGCCTGGTCTACAAACTCGGGGAAACTTAGATTGAATGTCTTCACCGCCACGGCCATCGAATACCAGGCATCCAGGCGGCTATAAATATCAATCAGCTCAAGGGTGCCGTTGCGCAATCGCCCCCGGAGATGATATCCATAGTAAAGGTTTTCCCGGGCACTGGATTTCCATCCCTTTTTCGTTTCGGCCAGCCGTTGCAGTGGCGCTTCTTTTAATAGGCCGGTAATACGGTCAATATAGATCTTGATATTGAGGGGAAGATCCAGGTCCTGCAGCAATGATGCGATATTTTTCAGCCCCCGGTAAAAATCCGCAAAATGGGTGACTGAGTACTTGATCATTGAATAATCCTCACTGTGCAGCCATTTATATACAAGACTGTTGAAACTGGTTGCGTTCTCGGGTACCGGGTCCAGGCTATAGTCCATGAATTTATCCATAACCAGCACCGTTCCATTACTGATATCATCGGGCCAGTCCTGGACATGTTCCATCAGGGTCCGGATAATATTCTGGGTGCCCTGGATTTTCTTCAGGTCATTATGCGGTTCGGTAAAAAATTTCCGCAACCATTCCTTTCCACCGGTTGTGCGGGTAAAATTCAGTTTGTGAAATATAGAAAACTCTTCTTCCGGGTGGAAGATGGAAATATCACTAAAAGAGGTTTTATCTATTTGCATGCTATTGTGAATGGTGAATGGTGCCTGCCCGCCGAATCCGCCGCGGCGGAGAAGGCGTTAAGGGTGAATGGATCGTGGCTAAGCATAAGTCTATTGAATATTGCCCATTCATTCTTCCCATTTTATCTGTCAAATTCTAAACGTTGTCCCATCTGTGATTCATTCCACTGTCCGTTTCCATAGACCAGCTGGCCATTAATAAAGGTATGGGTAATGCTGGCCGGGAAAACAAAACCCTGCAAGGGGCTCCAGCCACATTTATACAGGATATTGCCTGCAGTTACCGCGAAAGGCTTTTTCAGATCCACCATCACCAGGTCGGCCATATAACCTTCCCTGATATAACCCCGGTCTTTGACCTGGAAACACTCAGCAACAGCATGGCACATTTTATCCACGATTTTCTCCAGTGAAATTTTCCCCAACGAATAATAATGCAACATCAGCAGTAGTGAATGTTGGACAAGTGGCAGGCCCGCATGCGCTTTTTCATAAGGCAGTTTTGATTCAGCCGCCGCGATACTGCCATCGGGCTTCCGGTAAAAGCCTTTTTCTTCCAGGGTATGTGGAGCATGGTCAGTGGCAATCACATCGAGCCGGTCATCCAGCAGGGCCTGCCAAAGGGACTGGCGATGCTGCGGCGATTTAATAGCGGGGTTGCATTTGATCCGGTATCCCAGCCGCGCATAATCATCACTGGTGAAATGAAGGTGGTGTACGCAGACTTCCGCCGTGATCCGTTTATCCCGAAGGGGGATCATATTCGTAAACAATTGTAATTCCTTCTCTGTGCTGATATGCAGGATATGCAGGCGGGTGCCATATTTTTTCGCGATCTGGATAGCGTAGAGGGAAGATTCATAACAGGCCTCTTCATTGCGGACAAGGGGATGGTCGGCCGCATCCAGTTCCTTGCCGGTGGCTTGGAGGTTTTGCAGGTTATGGCGAATGATTTTTTCATCTTCACAATGGGTGGCGATCAGCAGCTGGCTTTCACTGAAAATTTTATCCAGTGTGTTGGGATTATCCACCAGCATATTACCTGTGCTGGAACCCATAAAGATCTTAATACCGCATATATCTTTCCGTTTAACATTTGATTGCAATACTTCATCGGCATTATCATTGCCGGTTCCCATATAAAATGAATAATTCGCCAGCGAAGATTTTGAAGCGATTGTATATTTATCCTCGAGCAGTTCCTGGGTCAACGCATTGGGAACGGTATTCGGCATTTCCATAAAACTGGTAACGCCCCCCGCCACCGCGGCCTTAGCTTCTGTAGCAATGGTTGCCTTATGCGTAAGCCCGGGTTCGCGAAAATGTACCTGGTCATCAATCACACCCGGTAAAAGATGCAATCCCTCACCATTGATTTCTGTGACCTTGCCAGGCAGGTCCAGTTGTTTACCGATCTTTTCAATTCTTCCGTTTTTTATCAATACATCGGCGGTTTGAATGAGGCCTTCATTAACCACCGATATATTTTTTAAAAGATATATTTGCATACTTAAAATTCTAACCTGAATCCCTGAAGCATGCAATTTAAAGAAACCCTGTTAAGGCTGTTCCTGATTTTTTCTCCCTTTGTTATCGCTGCTCAAACAACTTACCTGCCCCAGGGTGATAAAGCCAATATCCTCCTGGATCGCTGGGAAATCAAAGCCGGCACGGATTCGGCATTCAATTTTTCAAAAACAAAACCATTTAGCCGCCGGCATGCGGTGGCTGCTGCCCGGGCCTATATGAACCGGGGCGACTCCGTTTCACTGTCCAAAGTCGATGCATATAATCTTCGCAGTCTTTATATGAATAACCTGGAATGGTTACCTGCAGAGGAAAGAGAACAGTACAAGAGCCGGCAACCCATCCTGAAAAATTTCTATACCAGCCCGGCCAATCTATACGAAGTGCATACGCCGGATTTTGACCTGGTGCTCAACCCGGTTTTCCAGTATACCCTGTCCAAAGAAAGTGATAATGACCAGCATCTTTTTTTAAATAGCCGGGGTGTAACGGTAAGAGGAAGGATCGCCAACAAAATCGGGTTTGCGGCTTACATTACCGATAACCAGGAAAGGGATCCCTTATACGTTCAACAATTTATTAACGAAAGAAAGGCTGTGCCGGGTGCCGGGTTTTACAAGCCCTTTAAGGCAACAGGCGGTGTAGACTATTTTGATGCCCGGGGTTATTTTACTTTTAATATTACCCGTTATATCGACGTGGCATTTGGATATGATAAGAACTTTATCGGGAATGGTCATCGCAGTTTATTCCTCAGTGATTTCAGCAATAATGCCCTGTTCCTGAAATTAAATACCCGTATCTGGAAATTCAATTACCAGAATCTTTTCATGGAATTGCATTCGGCTGAAATTCCCGGGGGCGATAAACTGCTTCCCAAGAAATACGCTGCCATGCACCATCTCGATATTGCGCTTACCAAATGGCTGAATGTTGGATTATTTGAGGGCGTGGTCTTTGGCCGCCGCGATCGTTTTGATTTTGGTTACCTGAACCCGATCATTTTTTACCGTTCTATCGAACAACAGAACGGAAGCTTTGATAATTCCATTGTAGGACTGGATGCAAAAGCCAACCTGGCTAAACGTTTCCAGGTATACGGGCAATTATCACTTGATGAATTCCTGTTATCGGAAATCAGGGAGAACCGGGGCTGGTGGGCTAATAAATGGGGCATTCAACTGGGCGCCAAATATATTGATGCATTTTCCATTAAGAATCTTGACCTGCAGGTGGAGCATAACAGGGTTCGGCCTTTTACCTATTCTCACCGGGATTCAGTTGCCAATTATACCCATTATAACCAACCCCTTGCTCATCCGCTTGGAGCCAGTTTCCAGGAGTTCATCGGGATAGCCCGTTATCAGCCCGCACCCAAATGGCTGGCAGTTGCTAAACTTATCTATTACCAGCAGGGTCGGGATTCGAGTGCGGTTAATTATGGCGGTAATATTTTTTTACCCAATACCCCACCTTACCGGACCAGTGATTATGGTTTTGATATTGGCAGTGGATGGAAGACCAATGTATTTTATGCTTCCTTTTTTTTGTCGTATGAATTAAGGCAAAATCTTTTCCTGGAATTGAATGCACTGTTCAGGAAACAGGAAACTGTAACTGCACCGGTCAGTTCCCAAAACAGTTCCGTTATAAGCTTTGGATTACGCTGGAATATGCACCGCAGGGAGTTTGAGTTCTAAGAACGGGATGGCTATTCATTTTTATCAAGGATGAAGCCATTTTTTGTAGCAAACTCACCTTGGGCGGTATGGATTTTGGCCAGGTGACCATTTTCCTGCTCGCTTAATGTCACCAGGCTATTGATTGCTTTTTTTATTTCATCCTGGCTGGAGCTGCTGCTTAATTTCTCAAAAGGCAAAAAAGCCTCTTTGATCATTTTTTCTTCGAAGGCAAGGAAATCCAGCATGGCCAGCCTGAATTTGGCAGATTCAAACACATCGCGCATGGTCCGGAGTTCCTCGTATTTCCCGCTAATAAACTGTTCCAGTTTTTTTCGATTGGCTGTCATTAAGGTGAAATCTTTATTGCTTACAGCGGTATTGAGCGATGTTCCCCATTCTTTGCCGAATCGGTAGAGCGTATCATTGATACTGACAAAGTAAGTATTCAGCTCCAAAGCCGTTTTGAATTTCTGGGCGTTTGCAAATGATGTGGCAAGACAAAAAAAACTAATGATAAACAGGTAACGGGCGGGTTTCATGGTTGGGTAGTTTGTTTTTGCAAAAGAGGATTAACCTTCGATATGAATGCTGAATACAATCATACGGGAAAAGATCTGGTCGAATACATTGGAAAACTTGAGGTTCTCATCCCGGCTATGAATATTGTTCAGCCCATTACTGATCTTGATTTCCGGCGAAAGTATAAAACTGGGAAAGAAAAAATTAAATCCCAGGCCCAGTTCCGGGCCATAATCAAATTTGCTGATCTTGACCAGGTCCTCGGCCCTTTTAGCGCGGGCATTACTGGCCAGGTCAATTTCACCTTTAAAACCAGCCATCATATATACCCGGAAATTACCAATCCGGTCCGACTGGAATTTGACCTGGAAGGGGAAGGCCACGGTCACAGATTCCACTTTCTTGGTCACATTGGTCTCTCCATCGATATCGGGATATTTAAGTTTATAGACAAGGCTGCGTTCGAGGAACATCAGTTGTGGGTTGAACCTGACCTGGAAACGATTGGAGATACGGCCAGTCGCCAGCAAACCCAGTGTAATACCACCCGAGTTGGCGGGTTCGGCAACATACACACTATCGTATTGCAGGAAACGGGGATGCAGTTCTGTATGAAAACGGGAAAGATTAGCGCCTAATGTAATGCCGAAATAATAGGGCTTTGTATCATGATCAAACAAATACAGCTCCCTTGTTTGGGCCGACGCAGGTTGAAATAGAATAATGAAACCAAAGAGGAAACACCATCCGGTTTTTACTAGCAGGGCTTTCTTCCGGTGTAAATGCAACATATTCCTAAGCTTAGCGATTTAAATCGGGTATCGGAAAAACCAATTTTGTTTAATATTTCCACGAATTTTTCCCGGTCAGGGAAAGCATTCGAGGAGGCAGATAAATAGGCATAGGCTTCTTTATTCTGCCTGAACCAACGGGCCATTTGTGGCGCCAGCAAACCCATGTAAAGATTATACAATCCTTTCACTGCCTTGATCCGTGGTTTTGAAAATTCGAGAATGACCATTTGACCACCTGGCTTTAATACCCGCAACATTTCTGTTAACCCGGTTTCCAAGTTTTCAAAGTTCCGTACGCCAAAAGCCGCCATCACGGCATCAAACGTATTTTCCGCAAAATTTATTGTTTCGGAATCCCCCTGGAGCAGCTCAATTTTTTCTACAAGTCCTTCTTTTTCAATCTTTTTTCTTCCCACATCCAGCATTTGCGCCGAGATATCGATCCCTGTTATTTTTTCGGGCATTAACAGGCGGTAGGCCAGCAAAGCCATATCAGCTGTACCGGTTGCAACATCCAATATATGCCGGGGTTGGTCTTTCCGAAGAGTACTGATGGCTTTTTTTCGCCAGCCAATATCCGTCCTGGCAGATAAGAACCGGTTCATAAAATCATATCGGCCGGCTATCCTGTCGAACATTTCGGCAACCTGCTCTTTTTTGGTCTTTCCCGATTCTTTAAAAGGTATAATATGATCGTGCGGTAGGGGGGTAGACATGGGAAGCAAAGGTAAGGAGTTGTGGGCGTGAGTCGTGAAACGTGAGAC
>DASUMO010000614.1:0-4253 GCA_036277695.1 Chitinophagaceae bacterium | reverse complement strand
ATAATAGCGGTATTGAGATAGACCTGGGTGGCGATATAATCAGGAAGAGGGATTTTAACTGGGAGTTAAAGGTCAATGCCAGCACGGTAAAGAATGTTATTACCAAAATGCCGGATGACAATCCTGAACAAATCAGCGGTACAAAGAAACTGGTAGAAGGCAGGTCCATTTATGATTATTGGCTCCGTGACTGGTATGGTGTGGATCCATCGGATGGTGCGGCCTTATATTATGCACAAAATGGGACTGCGGCTGGAACCAGGCTAATCCCCAATAAGAACGGGGGTGTTGATTCTCTTACCACCAGCATTAATAATGCTAAATACCATTTTGAAGGGTCTGCTATCCCGGACTTATTCGGGGGGGTTGAAAATACCTTTACATTTAAAAATGTTTCCCTGAATTTCCTTGTGCAATACCAGATCGGGGGAAAAGTTTATGATGGAGCTTACGGGGCTCTTATGCATGCCGGTACCTATGGTTCGGCGTTGCATAAGGATATTTTGAAAAGGTGGACTAAACCCGGCGATATCACCAACGTGCCGCGCATGCAAAACAATGCTACTGGTATTTTTGATGCAGCTTCCGACCGCTGGCTGATTGATGCTTCATTTATAAATATCCGTTCGATAACTTTATCCTACCAGCTGCCGAAAACGTTACTGGGTAAGATAAAAGCTGCCGACGGAAATTTCTACATTGGGTCTGAAAACGTGGCGCTCATTTCTAAAAGAAAAGGCATGAATGTGAACCAGTCATTTGCAGGTACCACATCAAATGTCTATACCCCAGCCCGCATTTTGACTGCAGGTATTAACATCAACTTCTAAATCACCTGAATATGAATAAAGTACTTATTAATAGTTTGATTTGTATGGCAATTCTTTTAATTGCCCTGCCTTCCTGTAATAAGGATTACCTGGAAACAACACCCAACAGCTCGGTTTCTGACCAGGATATTTTCAAAACTACAGGCAACGCATGGAATGCCATCAATGGTATCCACCGGTCATTATATGTGCAGTATAATGGGCAACAAGACCAGGGTGGTCAAAGCAAAAACATTATCGATATGGATATGCTGGGTGAAGACCTGGTAAATCCCACTACCGGGAATGGCTGGTTTATTACTACTCATCGGTGGTTAGGTCACAGGAATGAGAATTCAGTTTCCACACCCTACTTCAATTTTCAATTTTATTATGCCATTATTGCCAATGCCAACATGATTATTGCCAATATTGACAACGCTGTTGGACCGGATGCCGACCGGAAAGCGATTAAAGGGCAGGCCTTTGCCTACAGGGCCTGGGCCTATTTTCAAATGATCCAATTGTATGGTAAACGCTATGATAAAACAACAACCAATGATGGCCTGGGTCTTTCCCTGATATTAACACCCACTACGGAAAAACTTCCCCGTTCAACAGTTGCGGAAGTCTATACCCAGATCATAGCAGATCTCTCTGCGGCTATAACTGAGTTGACGGGGGCCAAGGCCAGACCCAATTCGTCACATCTGAATCTGAATGTGGCAAAGGGATTGAGAGCCAGGGTAGCATTGGCAATGCAGGATTGGACCACTGCGGCCCAAATGGCAAGCGAGGCAAGACAGGGCCTGAGCCTGATGAGCAATGCACAATATTTACAGGGCTTTAATGATTATACAAACCCGGAATGGATGTGGGGAAGCCGGCAAATCCAGGATCAAACTACTTTTTTCTATTCCTTTTTTGCCTTTATGTCCTGTAATTTCAATTCAACAAATATCCGTGGAAATCCCAAGTGTATTAATTCCAGGTTGTATAGGGCCATTTCCAGCACGGATGTCCGGAAACAATTGTGGGATTCTACAGGTACCAATACAGCATTCCCGATTCCCCCGGGAGGTTCACGTTTTCCCTATATGAACAGGAAGTTCATTTCGGCGGGAGGCAGCGGCAGCAGTATCGGGGATGTTCCCATTATGCGGGTTGCGGAAATGTACCTGATCGAAGCTGAGGCAAAAGCAAGGGCAGGACAGGATGCGGCGGCGGCAACTGCTTTGTTTACACTTGCCAAACAAAGAGATCCAAATTATGTATTGTCTACCAAAACCGGTGATGCCCTGATTGATGAAATAATGATTCAGCGCAGGGCTGAATTATGGGGCGAGGGCTTTAGGTTTTATGATCTGAAACGTTTGAACCTTCCACTCGACAGAACTGAAGCCAACCATGTAACATCCGTGGCTTCAGTAATGACGGTAGCTGCGGGTGCAAAAGAGTGGGAGTTCCTGATCCCACGTACGGAGTTGAATGCAAACTCAAATTCGGTTCAAAATCCTCTTTGATCCAGTTTTATAAGAATTTTCAAAAGGCCGGGATTCCCGGCCTTTTATTATTTAAATATATGCATACTAATTACTTAGATATGGATGGTCAAGGTTTTTCTGCTTTCTTTTCAAACTCTTTTACATTTTATCTGCAATCAAAGGAGTTTATTTTTATTTACCGGTGCTGGCATATTTGTTAAATTCATGCAGCTAATTTTAACATTGATATGTCCTCCGAAAAGGACTGCCATGTTGAACTTATATTCCTGACCCTTACAACTACCATTATACCTTTCCTTCCTAACGGCGGAGTTTTTATTTTTTATTCTAAAACTAACACACATGAGGAAACTGTATTTACTCCTAATGGGGTTTTTGCTGTTTGTAGCCCCATTATGGGCTCAACGGACTATCTCCGGAAAGGTTACCGATGAAAAAGGTAATCCTGTTCCAAATGTTTCAATTATTGTTAAGGGTACTACCACGGGAACCACCAGTAAATCGGATGGTTCTTATACAATCGTGGTGCCTGCCAATGCAAAAGCACTGGTATTTTCATCCGTGGATATGCGATCCGTGGAAATGCCGATTGGATCACAATCTGCGATCAATGTCGCGCTAACGACAGAGGATAAAGCATTGCAGGAGGTGGTGGTAACCGGGTATACCAGGGAAAAGAAATCACAATTTGTCGGTGCTGCCACTACCTTAAGTTCAAAAGTAGTTGAGACGGTGCCTGTTGGCGCTTTTGACCAGGCATTGCAAGGCAGGGCTCCTGGCTTGCAGGTCAGTTCTGCATCCGGCCAGCCGGGTACCAGCGCCACCATTTCGATCAGGGGTATGCACTCTATCCAGGCTGCTTTTGCTCAGCCCTTATTTGTTGTCGATGGTGTGCCTATTCCGGCGGGTGATATGCAAACCATCAATCCAAACGATTTTGAAACGATTACTGTTTTGAAAGACGCCTCTGCAGCAGCCATGTATGGTGCCCGCGGCGGTATAGGTGTAATTGTCATTACAACCAAAAAAGGTAAAATAGGTACACCCACTTTTACTTACAGAACCCAGGTCGGGTTTACCCAACCTCCAAACTGGAATAAATTTGAGTTGATGAATACCCGGGAAATTCTTCAATACGAGGAAAGACTTGGAATGGCTGGGTTTTCTACCAATACGCCCGGTTGGGTTTATTCTCCCAATCATCCTAATTATGCTGCCCTTCCAGCCACTTCACCAGCCAGCAATCCTTATTCCCCGTCCAAAGCCCGTTATGATTTTTTGCTTGACAGCACTAGAAATATAGATATTCATTACCCGGACTTACTATTTAGGCAGGGAATTTCTCAAACCCATGAAATCAATGTCAGTGGCGGGACAGATAGAACCAGATTTTTCCTTTCCGGCGGTTTTTTTGATCAAAAGGGAACCGAGCTGAGTTCAAGATTGAAAAGATACACTACCCGTTTGAACCTGGATGTAACGGCCGGCAAGCTGAACATTGCTTTTAATACTGCCATTGGTTATTCTATAACCCACCGTTCTGAGGGGGAATTTTTAGGAAACAGCGCCAGAAACTCTTTCCAGATGTCCTGGAGGGCTAAACCTTATGAAAATCCCTACCGGGCAGATGGGTCAATAATATTTGGTCCCACAACTTCACTAGCAAAGAAGGAAATAGGTAATGTGCTCGAGGGAATAGAAAATTCGTTGTGGAGACAGAACCAGGTAAAAATTGTTTCAGGCCTAACGCTGGCATATAAGCTGCTACCCTCGGTTACAATAAAAAATACTTTTGGGATTGAAGTGGCAGAAGACAGATGGCAACGTGCGATCAAAGCCAATTCTTATATAGGGAGCCTGCAGTCATTTGGTTCAAGTGGAATCAACTCAGAGGCCTACGAAATGAATGCAAATCTCATCAATACAGCGGGTGTTATTT
>DASUMO010000613.1:0-11369 GCA_036277695.1 Chitinophagaceae bacterium | reverse complement strand
TACGGATACTCAATATCCGGGAGAAAGAAAACGAGGAGAGTAAAGCTACTCCGCCTACCAGCCACCAAAGCACCCTGAATCCTGAATGGTCAGCCACCTGGGCTGCCAGCATGGGTCCTAAACATTGAGCCGCTGACCAGGCCATGGTATATAAGGCCGCATATTCTCCCCGGTTGGATGGCTGGGTGCGGCTGATCCAGTATGTGTTCATGAAGGGCATGGAAAAGATTTCACCAAAGGTTACCAATAAAATCATCCCAACAGCAAGAGCTGCGCCGGCTGCCGGCAGATTTAGCATGAGGAATGAAATACCAACCAGCGCTACACCAACCGTAATAAGTAAATTATTTTTTCCCCGGTTCTCCATTTTATATACCAGCACCATTTCCACCAATGCGATGATAATGCCGTTGGCCGACATGATCATGCCGATATAGGCCTCCGTTAAGTGTAATTCTTTCCTGAAATAAACCGGAAGGTTGGTGAATACCTGGAAAAAACAGGCTGCAAAAAGCATGGTGACCAGGATAAACCACAAATATGTTTTGTCGCGGTAAGCCGAGAGCAGGGGGGCTGGGATCGTAGTTTTATGTGGTGCAGGTTTGTAATCCACGGGTTTCAGGAACAGCCACATAATGATGGCCGCACCGATATTGGTAAACCCATCTATCCAAAACAAAAGTTCGTAGTTGTATTCGGCGATTACCCCGGCAACGGCTACCCCTACGGCCCAACCGATATTTATCGCCAGCCTGTTCAGGGCATAAGAGCGGGTCCGGTTTTCTTCTTTGCTGTAAAAAGCGATGGCTGTGGAATTAGCCGGGCGAAAAGCTTCGTTGACAAAACTGACCGCGAATGTAAATAGACAAATCAGCGGATAGGTTTTCATTTGCCCCAGGACAATAAATAAGATCCCGCCTCCGACCAGGGTAATAAGTTGTACAGGGTAAAATCCAATCTTATCTGTCAGCCGACCACCCAGCCAGGCCCCGCTAAAAGCACCGGCGCCGAAAAGTCCGAAAACAAAACCCGCCTGCCCTACGCTATATCCCATTTCCGGGCTGGTAAGATAAAGGGTCATAAATGGAACAACCATTGTTCCCATGCGATTGATCAGCATCACCAGGGACAAAAGCCAGGTTGATCGGGATAATCCCGAGTAGGCATTACGGTATGTTTTTGCAGTGGCGGAAAACATAATGGTCGGCAAAATTACCGGAATCCGGGTTCAGCTAATTCCCCGAATATGGTGAGCGGCGGTAGGTTGTGGCTGATTTCAATTTTTTGAATATATTCAGCCCTTAAATCATACCAGCATGAAAAAAATTCTGCTTTTGAGTTCCATTGCTACAGCTGTCCTGATTTTTTCCAATTGCAGCGCTTCCCGCAAAGCAGCTGCCGAGCCAAAAACTACTTATCTCACCAATATCCAAACCCTGGTTGCTGAAAAATGTACGCCCTGCCATATCCCCTCAAAAGGGGGCAATAAAAAAGCTTATGATAATTATGCCAACCTGCAGACAGATATTGATGAGATCCTCCGCCGCGTTCAGTTGAACCCCGGTGACAAGGGTTTTATGCCTTTTAAAAAACCAAAACTCAGCGATAGTACCATCGCCGTATTCAAGGAATGGAAAGCAGATGGTTTACTGGAGAAATAGGGGGTCCCTGCTGCCGGGAAGCTAAGTTTAATACCGGAATTACATCAGGGCTGGGGTTCGCCCAATGCAAAATTCACTGCCGCCCGGGAATGAATCTGTGTCGTGTCGAAGACGGGTACCGGGCAATCATCCTGGCTGATGAGAATCGGTATTTCGGTGCATCCCAGAATAATCCCTTCCACACCTTGCCTTACAAGCCCGTTGATAATGGATATAAAACGGGATTTTGTTTCATAGCGGAAAATCCCTTTGCTCATTTCGGAATAGATAGCTGTATTGATGAGTTCAATATCTTCCTCCGAAGGAATGATGGTTGAAATGCCCTGGGTTGCAAGCCGGGTCCTGTAAAAATCCATCTGCATCGTGTATTTGGTTCCCAGCAGTGCAACTTTCGACAATCTTTTCTTTCCAATTTCTTTTCCTACTTCTTCCGCGATATGGATGAGTGGTACCGAAAGTCTTTGCTGAATGCCATCCGCTATCTTATGCATGGTATTGGCGCCAATCATAATACAATCAGCACCTGCCTCTTCCAGTTTTTTGGCAACTTCCCCGATCAGGGATTCAATCTCTTCCCAGCGCCCTTCTTCTGTAAGGATTTTGATCTCGGCAAAATTGACGGAATAGAGAATGATTTTTGCAGCTTCCACCCCGCCCAATTTATCATTGGTCAGTTTATTCAGTAAGCGGTAATAATCAAGTGAAGAAAGCCAGGTGAGTCCGCCGATAAGCCCGATTGTTTTCATGACTTTTGATTAAGCCCCAAAGTTAGACCATGCGTTCTCCTTTTTGGGGAAATCTGATCCGGTGGGATCAAAGATTTTTTTCCATGACTGCAAATTCGATCGGTTGCACCGGCCGGCCAAAACGATCATCCGAAGGAAAAGGTTCCAGGATTCCTGTTTTTTTATAGCCCAACCTTTCATACCAGGCTATCAGTTCATCCCGGACAGAAATCACCCGCATAAAAACGGACTGGCAGTTTTGCGAACGGGCATAGGTTTCGGCAGCCAGCATCAGTTTTTTCCCGATCCCTTTTGCCTGCAGCAAAGGAGATACACTTAACATACCCAGGTATAATTTATTGCCTCGTTTCTGCAGGTATACACATCCGATGATAGTACCCTTTTCCGAAGTGCATTTCAGGATTACCGCTCCTTCGGCATGCATCAATTGGTCGAGGGTCTTTTCGTCTGTCCGCAGTTCACCTTCCACCAGGTCCGCTTCGGTTGTCCAGCCCTGTTTGGATTGCTCACCGCGATAGGCACTGTTCATCAGTGCCACCAGTACAGGAATATCAGGGGAGGATGCGGGATTTATATCCATTCCATCACGGATAAGTTACAGGTTCAAGTTCCAATATGACGTGCAAATGATGGAGCAAATGTTTTACATAATCTTGAGCCAGCCATTCCAGGCTATGCTCTTCCTGGGTAAGGCAGGGACGTTGATACATAGACGGATCCGTATTTCTTAAGATAGCTACTACCTGTTTATTCAGTTGCGCCCAGAGCCGGATGAGGTCCCGGGCATCCCATTGCTGGTAACCGTTGATCAGCACCCAGCGGTCCTGGTTATAGACAATATATGGTTTGTCTTCATATTGAGCTGTTATAAAACGCCGGATATTGTTTTGGGCCGAATCGATCAGGTGGCCGAGTATTTCTTTTTTGCTCCATTTATTGGGTGATGGCTTGAATTGAAATTCTTCCCCCGGGACTTGTTCTAATAAAGGGAGCATTTCTTCAATGATTGAATCTAACCGGGATGCAGTAGAATGCATAGTTGTCATTTAAGTATTAAAAATACCCAATTAAATAGATGCCCCGAAGCCGCTTGTCAAGAAATTGTTGCCGGTATTCGTTGTGAAATCGTTTGCTGAATCGGCCTAAATTCCGAACTTCATTCTCCAAATCATTTTATTATGATAACGGTCAGAGAGATACTAGCAGGTAAACCCAAGGTTTTCAATTTCATTGAGCCGGACGCCCTGGTTTTTGATGCCCTGACAATGCTGAGTTCTGTCAATCTCAGTTACCTGATTGTGATGGAAAACGATGAATACAAGGGTATTTTCTGCGAACGTGATTATTGCCGTAATGTGATTTTGAAAGGTCGTTCCAGCAGGGAGACCAAGGTGAGAGATGTAATGACAGTAGACCTGCCGATGGTACAATTATCCGATACTGCCGAGCATTGCATGAATACGATGAACCTTTACAAAAGCCGCTACCTGCTCGCGTTTGACGATGAAGAATTCAGGGGAATCATCACTATTCATGACCTGCTGCGGCAGGTGATTGCCAATAAACAACTTGTATTTGATCACAATGTGGCGGCGCAGCTTATTGATTATGACGAAGGAGGTAAAGTTTATTAAAGGCAGGGTTTAGAATTGGCTTGCTGAAATCACACAGTTTTTTTCAGCCTGGTCACCAATGGCAACGAGGTACCTAAAATTTGTACTTTCCACTCCCGGCAAAGGAACCAGAGATGGCTGCGGTTCGTAAAAAGGAAGCCGGAATTTTATTTAAAAAGACCTAGAGTCCTTTTGGTTTTGCCGGCAATCTTATTTCCTGGCGCGAGGGTAACATTTTTGGATCAGGTGGATTACCAGAAACCGGCGCTGCAGGATCAACAGGCCTGTTTGACGGATTGAGTCCACTCGTTTGAGGGGCAGGAGGCTGTGCTGCATCGGGATTTCCTAAGGTTCCACTTTTATAAACAGGTTGCTGAGCCTGCTGAATCATTCTATCCCGGCCCGATTTTTTTTCTTTTATTTTTTCCAGGACAGTAGCAAAGGATCGCTGGCTGGGTCTTTGCTGACCCTGTGCGGTGGTTATGGAGGAGAAACTCAGCATCAGGATAAATATGCATCCCGCATTCACCAGGATTTTCCAGGCAAAGTTTTTCATAGGTTTATTTATTTAATACTTACCAGAACATTTATTTTACCAATGGATTTATGATCGTAATCCTGCAAAGCTTTACCAATTACCTGTCCCACCTTTACTTTAGCCGGATCCGCCTTCATCGCTACTCCTGGAATGGAAGAAGTAACCAGTAAATCGCCGCGTTGAATGGCCCCGCCTTCGGTGCAAACCTTGGTGGGGATCACTCCCACAACACCCATCGGAACCATGCGTTCGAGGTCATCCTGTTCAGCATTTTCCTCGGTGAGAAGAATACCTGGTTTGGTCGCATAAACGCCAGCAACCAGCATAGAATAAGCGGAGTTTGATTTTTCTACTTTCCTGTCCGAATGCACGGAAATGACCAATACATCACCGGTTTCATAAGCATTCCGGCTGCCTTCCACATCAAAATATTCAGCAAGGTCGGCCCCGCTCATTTGCGTACCACCATTAAAAAATCCTTTACCGGTTTGATCAATCCGTGCTACATTAACACCATTCGCCTTGAATACTGCAGGGTTACCGGCCGTATTGCCTTCAACTTCGGCCACCAGGGCATTGCAATTCAATAAACCCGCCTGGTTAGCCAGCGCATGAACACCAACACCATTATCAGCTCCGGCAATGCCTTGTACACCGGCGAAGGTTCCAAAATTTCTGCCCACTACGGCAGCAGCCACTCCGCTCACTGTTTGTCCCACGACGGCTTCACCACCACCCGTATTGGTTCCCAGCAGGGCCGCACCAAGGGAACTATAGGTAATACCCCATATACCATTTCCATTTTCACTAATGGCAACTGCGCCCCCGCCAAAGCCCATATCATATGCGAAAAGGGCGGAGGATGGATTGGTTGTATTGGAGATATCAAAATAACCCGAAGCACTATTGGTACTGGTTCCAAAAACACCCACGCCATCAGTAGAACTTCCCTGTACACCATTACCCACTGCTGATGTACCATACACGCCAATACCTGTTCCATTATGTGATCCCCATATCCCATATCCATTTGCATTGGTACCGTTGTTGATACCCCGCACAGCTGCAGCAGCCGTACCGGGCACCGTGGAACTAATAGTTCCGACAAGGCCAAATGCATTATTGTTGCTGGAAGAATTCGTTCCGCTAATACCTGCCCCCGTTCCGGCATTGGTTAATGCAAACAAGCTGGCCGAATTGGATCCGGCAGCAGCGTAGGGCAATGTAAACCCGGAATTATCAGCGCCAGGGGCCCAGTCTGTTCCATTATACTTTAATACCTGGCCGGCTGAAGGGGGCGTGTTATTGACTGCGATACCCTGGATCCGGTTTACTAAAGGATTAGGGTAAGAGCCGGAAAGATCACCACCGGCAATGCCGCTGGGCGGCAATGAAGAAGGTATCACACCAGGCGCAAGCTTGGCTGCCGTAACCGAAGCATCTATGATCTTGGCTGTACTTACCGAATTATCTCCAAGTTTTGTAGTGGTAATGGCTCCAGTAGCAACAGCCGGGTTGGGATAAGTACCGGAAAGATCACCCCCGGCAGAACCATTCGGAGGTAATGAAGCGGGAATGACACCAGGTGCAAGTTTGGCCGCCGTTACGGACGCATCCAGGATCTTGGCAGTATTTACCGCGTTATCTGTAAGCTTAATAGTACTGATCACACCATCGGCAATTGATGGATTCGGATAAGTACCGGATAATTCTCCGCCGGCGGTCCCGGTCGGGGGTAGTGTTGTTGGTATAAGTCCTGGTGCCAACTTAGCTGCAGTAACCGAAGCATCAATGATTTTTGCCGTGCTCACTGAATTATCACCGAGTTTACTGGTATTAATTGCTCCGGATGCAACAGCAGGATTAGGATAGGTCCCTGAAAGATCACCTCCCGCCGGACCGGTAGGAGTTGAACCGCCTCCAAATACCACATCAGGTCCCAGTTTGGCCATGGTAATCGAAGCATCGGCTACTTTGGCTGTCGTTATCGCATTATCGGCTATTTTGGTTGTGGTGATCACTCCATCGGCAACATTCGGATTGGGATAGGTGCCACTAAGATCACCACCCGCTGCCCCATTTGGAGGTAAAGAACCGGGAATGACGCCGGGAGCCAGTTTACTGCTGGTAACCGAAGCATCAATGATTTTTGCGGTACTGATTGAATTATCTGCCAGTTTATTGGTTGATATCACGCCATCTGCTACAGTCGGATTGGGATAGCTTCCGTTAAGATCACCACCAGCGCTTCCATTAGGAGGCAAAGAAGTAGGGATCACACCAGCAGCTAATTTAATTGCCGTCACAGAGCCATCGACGATTTTGGTTGTGCTTACAGAATTATCACCCAGTTTAGAGTTTGTAATTGCTCCTGATACAACAGCCGGGTTCGGATAAGTACCGGAAAGATCACCACCAGCGGGTCCTGTAGGAGCACCGCCCCCGCCACCAAGGATGACATCCGGGCCCAGTTTAACCAGGGTTATAGATCCATCCGCAACCTTGCTTGTAGTAACCGCATTATCTGCTAGTTTTGGATTGGTAACAGCGCCATCCAATATCTTATTTGTTGTCACAGCATCATCAGCAAGTTTTAAACCCGTCACAGCCCCATCGGCAAGCTTTGATGTGGTTATTGCGGCGTCTGCAATGCCGGGATTCGGGTAAGAGCCCGTTAAATCACCTCCTGCAAGTCCGCTTGGCGGCAACGACACGGGGATTACTCCCGGTGCCAGTTTGGCCGCGGTGATTGAACCATTGATGATCTTGGAAGTACTGACGGAATTGTCGGCCAGTTTGATAGTAGTAACGGCTCCATCGGCCAGTTTTGCTGTTGTGATGGCACCTGCCGCTACCAGGGGATCGGGGTAATTCCCGGTAAGATCACCACCCGCCGGTCCCTTTGGCCGGCTGCCGCCGCCGCCACCACCACCTAAGACCACATCTGGTCCCAGTTTTGCCAGGGTTATAGCCCCGTCCATCACCTTTGAAGTGGTAATAGCATTATCGGCAATTACAGGATTGGGATAAGTACCGGTAAGGTCTCCACCGGCTGTTTCATAAAAACTGAACAGGAGTTTCCAGTTGCTGCCTGTATAGAAATAAATGCCGGCACTGTCAGGTCCGCTTTGATAAACAAGTAATCCATTGGCAGGTGCTGCGATAGCATTTCTTTCTGTTTTATTCATCCTGGGAATCAACAAACCTTTGGAACTGGATTTAATATCCAGGATTGCACTGGGATCTGGATTGGTGCCATCGTTATTGATGGCAACGGATTGCCCCATGAATTGATGACTTATCAGCAAAACCAAAACAGTAATAATGGTGGCTTTCAGGTTTTTCATGTTCATTGTATTGATAGGTTCGGAATCAGACAGTGGGCCTGGTATTATTAAATGGGTGAAATAATAGATGATCAGGATGGAAAACAGGCCGGCTTTTAGTAAAGCAGGAAGCCTGTTGTAAAAAAGGAAAAACAGGAGTGTTAACAGGAATTCTAATCTTGTTTTTCATTAATAAAGGATTTTATAAGTAAACAGTCCTAAACAGTTTTGAATAACCGTGTTAACGAACTATTTACGTTTGAAAATACTAAAACAATTTTAGACCGGGAATTGTCGGGGATTGAACTACAAGCGCTCAACCTGTTATTAGGAATTAAAATGATACCTGTTTGATGTGGCAAAGGTTTCGCATGCCATGGAGTACCAACATGTTAATAAGGCAACCGTAAAACTGCTAGGTAAATCTATTAGAGTAACAAAAGGAATTACCCGATAAAAATCGGGTAGAAGTAATTTTTATTGAGTTCGTCATAAATACGATCGAACAACCCGCATTGTAGAGTCGGGGAACGGTTTTTAACAATGAACATTCCCCAGCAGGAAGTAAACGATGGCAAAAACCACGATAAATCCAAGGCATCCGCCTCCCCATTTCCAGCCGGCATAACCCGCAATCAGTGTCTTAAGCCAATTTTGCATAATTCTTTTTCTCAATTCTTTAAAAAAACTATGCCAGTATGGTTTAGCCGGGGAAAGGGAAATAGATTTTAAGAGGATTCAGTAACCCTTCAACCTGAATTGTAGTCTCAGAACCCAAATGCACCTGAACATGAGAAAACTTTTCTTCTGCCTGTCCTTACTGCTGATTCTAAATATGAACCTGGCCTCTCAAGGGGATAAATTTCAACATCCCGGGGAAATCAGGGATTTATATACAGTTTATGAATATAAAAAATCCAACTGGGATGGCAGCCATACTTCTTCCATCTTTCTTTACATCAGCGACAGCAACCGACTGGAATCTTTTAAATGGACTAAAGGCGACAAATCAGCCACCCTGGTAACAGCTTTCATAGACTGGAATAGTTTTTCCGTCAATCGTTTCCTGAATCATCGCTTGCGTCATCGGGCTGACCCGCAACTGGTGGCCGTACTGGAAACCAGGGCCAGAGACCTGTGGTTTGAAGTTGGGCCTTTTCGGGATTCCATGCAGTTGACCTCCATGCCCTGGCATAGTTATGACTTCGATTTAGCAGGGCTTGGCTTTAGCTGGCGGGCTTTAAAGAATAAAAGGGAGTCCTTTCATTTTCATATTGCCGATGCAGGCCAGCAAGAGGGAAAACTTGCATTTCTAAATAAGGGAAGGGTCCTGGTCAATTACCTGGGAGAGGAAGAGATAAACGGTCAACCAACCCTGAAATATAAAATTGATGGTGAAGGTCTTGAAAATAAAGGCGGGCATATCTGGATAGATCCGGACTCCTATATGATCCTAAAATACCAGATCGCATTGCCGGATGAAGAGGGCTTTGATAATGCCATGCTTCAACTGGTAGGCAAGCAGGAAATGAGCCCGGCCCAATGGGGAGCCTTCCTGAAGAATTGTTTGGATGATTAAACCGGTTCGCGTATAATTGGGATGGGGTTATTCACAAGTTATCCCTAGCAAAAATAATTGGCATGAAAATCCTTCTAATAAATAAACGCCAACCATGCAGCCTGATTTTACCTATTATTCAGCTTTATTGAACGATGGGAAGTGTTTATCGAAAAATGATTTTATTTACCGGGTTAAAATGCATTGCGACAGCACCCGTCCGGAACACGGCAACTTTCTGAATCTTTTGTATCGTCTGCATTTCAGCCTCGTGAAGAAAGGACCGGATGGCCGTATCATCTTCCTGTCCTGACAAACCCTTCCAGGTCCCGGCCATTTCCCATTGGGGAATGCTATCCGCTTTATTTCCGCATTTTTGCTCTCTTTTATATGCAGCATGTATAGTAAACAGGAGCGCTCCCGTATCCGGAAAAATTTCTGGACCAGTTTTGGGCAATATATGCGGCCCATTCCGAATGCAGAAGGGGAGTTGATCAATTGGGTAAATTATAAAACCGGGATCCGGCACATCTATTTTCGCATGGATGCCGATAATAAACAGGCCGCTATTGGCATCGAAATCAGGCATCCGGATCCATTGAAACAACAAGATTACTTCCGGCAATTCACGCAAACCCGAACTATTCTCCAGGAAATGCTCGGAGAAGAATGGCATTGGCTCTCATCCACACCCGATGAAGATGGGCACCTGATCAGCAGGATTTACACCACGCTGCCGCATGTAAATATTTTTGACCAGCAAAACTGGTCCGCCATTATCAGCTTTTTAAAGCCGAGAATTATTGCATTGGATGAATATTGGAATCTTGTAAGGCATGGATTCTCGGAATAAAACCAGGATGGGAAAAATATCCTATCCCGGTTTTAGCCTGTTTAATAGGTGTACTCGGGTGGCGTGATCCCCTGGTATCGCAGGTAAATAACCGCCTGGCCCCGGTGATGGGTAATATGATCCAGGGTAGCAAGGAACCCCTTCATCATTTCCACAGTCAGGGTGGTACGGTTGATAGTTTTACGGAGTTCATCATAACTTTTTTCCAGGTAAGTCAACACTTCATTCTGGTTTTCCTTCACGGCAGGGGGATCCCAGCTTGTCGGATTCCCTTTTACATAGTTTTCCTGCCACCATTGAATTCCATAAGCGATATGATGGATCAATTCCCCAAAATTCCATATTGAATCAGCGGGCTTGGAGGTCCAGCCTCCGGAGGGCATGGCTTTCGCCACATTGAGCGTATAGGCCTTTGAGGTCTCCAGGGTTTTTTCCATCCATTCCTGCATCTCTTGCAAGCTGGCATGGGTAGCGGGCATCAGTGTTTGTTCCTTCATAATTATTATTTTTTATGAAGACAAAACTATTTGTCAACCCGGGGATGGGCTTAAGAAATCTTGCTCTTTTCAGTCAATTTTTCAACAGGTGATAACCTGAATACCGTAGGGGTCACCTGATATTTTTGACGAAAGGCCGTTGTAAAATTTTCAATGCTGTTGAAACCGGATGTAAATGCAATGTCCGCTACGGGAAGCCGGGTATTTTGTAATAGCATGGCAGCATGTTGCAAGCGGACAAGCAGGAGGAACTGGTGAGGCGGGGAACCCGTAAATGTTTTAAATATCCTGCTGAAATGAAAAGGACTGACATGACAATAATTGGCGATCTCCATCAGGGAAATATCCTCGTGGAATGCAGAGGTAATATATTCTTTAGCACGTTCAATAGTGGTAAGATGATTTTTCTTCAGTCTTGCATGGATCCTGGGGTCCGGCTCATAGTCAGTTACTGCCTCCAGGCTTTTCCGGATGATTTCCATGACCAGGTTGTCCACTTCTAACTTGGTGGGGGATTTGCTTTTCAGTAGTTGCAGGGTATGGAAGTGAAGGAGTTCAAGTCCGGCATCACTTTTTA
>DASUMO010000612.1:0-7464 GCA_036277695.1 Chitinophagaceae bacterium | reverse complement strand
GGCTGGGTTAGAGTAAAGTGCCGCTTAATAACAAATAAGCTACGGAAAAATAGATGAGCAATCCCGTTACATCTACGAGGGTAGCAACAAAGGGGGTGGAAGAGGCAGCCGGGTCTGCACCCAGTCGTTTTAATATCAGGGGCAGCATGGAACCCATCAGAGAGCCCCAAAGTACAATACCAATTAAGGAAAATCCTACTGTAAAGGCAATGCGCAGGTAATGTTCGCCAAATGTGAGGGGGGAAAGCAGGTGCCAGATGCTGATTACAGTGATCCCGATAATGCAAAGTGTAAGGCCCAATAGAAACCCGGAAAATATCTCTCTCCGCATAATACGCCACCAGTCTGCCAGGTTTACTTCGCCAAGGGCCATTGCCTGTATGATGAGAGTGGAAGCCTGCGAGCCGCTATTGCCTCCACTGGAAATGATCAGGGGAATAAAAGTAGCGAGGATGACCACTTTGGCAATTTCATCCTGGAATTGCTGCATGGCCGTGATCGTGATCAGTTCCCCAAAAAATAAAATGATCAGCCATATGATCCGCTTGCGGAAAAGCCGCAGCAGCGGCATTTCTATATAAGGTTCTTCAAGAGCGGCAGTACCTCCCATTTTTTGCATGTCTTCACTGAACTCCTCCTCAGCAACCCATAGTATATCATCAATGGTAACGATTCCCAGTAGTTTGTTGCTATTGCTGACCACTGGCAGGGCATCCCGGTTACTCATTTTAAATACATCGCTGGCTTTTTCCTGGTCATCATATGCATTCAGCGAAGTCACGCGGCCATCCATCAGCTCTGAAACTTTCTTATCCGGGGGATTCAGGATAAAATCCCTGATCCGGATATCATCCAGCAGCTCTCCTTTACCATTGATCACATAGATCACATTGATGGTTTCACTGTCTTTCCCGTATTTCCGGATGGTGGCAAAAACCTGGTCAATCGAATTTTCCGGGTACACATAAACGTAATCAGGGGTCATCAGCCGCCCAATACTGTTTTCAGGATAACCGAGCAGCGATAAAGTGATCTTTCTTTCTTCGGGATCCAGTAATTTGATCAATTCCCGGACAGCGTTGCTGGGCAGTTCCTCCAGGAAATCGGTCCGGTCATCGGCCGGCAGTTCATTGAGAAGCGAAGCCGTAGTATTAGCGGGCAGATCGTGTATGATTCTTTTTTGGGTAGAAAGATCGAGTATTTTGAACACACTGGCGGCCCGGTGTACAGACATGTTGGCGATGATCTGGCTTTCATAATCGGGGAACTCGTAAACTAGCTCGGCCACATCGCTGATGTTTTGCTGATTCAGGAAATCCCTGATCCCCAGTTTATCCTCGGTCTGAACAATAGCTTCAAATTGCTCTTTGATCGTATGTTCCTGCAGCTCCAGCGACATGGATCAAAAATACGGCAAGCCATCGAATGGAAAACAGAAAATGAAAATGATGAAGGGAAACCCGGAATAGAACAAAACACTATTACCTTTAGTTTTGTTCCATTAAGTTGACAAATGATACTTCCTTTTTTATTTATTGCACCTACTGCCAACAAAGGCAGGGGCGTGTTTACCAGCGAACCCATAGCTGCCGGTACCTTAGTGGAAATCGCACCCGTCATCATCCTGCCGGAAAAAGACCGGCCATTGCTGGACCAGACTTTATTGCATGATTATATTTTCGAGTGGGGTGAATCTAACAGGCAATGTTGTATGGCCCTGGGTTATGTACCGCTTTATAATCACTCCTATCAATCGAACTGTGAATATGAAATGGATTTCGGCGAATCGCAGATCAGTATCAGGAGCGTAAAGGATATTGAAGCGGGCCAGGAGCTTTTTATCAATTATAATGGCGACTGGGATAACAAAAAGACGGTTTGGTTTACCACGGAGTAAGCGGGTAGTTGACCAGCCTTCTTCCATTTCACAGCCTGTGAATAAGGTCCGTTTCGTTTCCCTTAGGAATTCTGTATATTGATCCAACCAAAACCAACAACATGGCTGAACAGGCAATTCACCGTTACCGGGTTAATTCTATCGATATCCTGAGGGGGCTGGTCATGGTCATAATGGCGCTTGACCATGTAAGGGATTTCTTCTTTAAGGCTGTTATTGATAATGCTTCCAATGCAGCGCTGGATCCCACCAATATGCAAACCACATTTCCGGCATTGTTTTTCACCCGTTGGATCACGCATTTCTGCGCCCCGGTTTTTGTATTCCTGGCCGGGACCTCTATTTTCTTAATCGCTCAGAAAAAATCCAAAAAAGAGGTAAGTGCATTTCTGTTTAAAAGGGGTGTTTGGCTCGTGATCGTAGAAATCGTTATTATCACCCTGGGGTGGACCTTTAACCCCCTTTATAATGTTATTATACTCCAGGTGATCTGGGCTATAGGCATCAGTATGATACTGATGAGCCTGCTGGTACAGCTTCCTTATAAAGTCATCCTGGCATTGGGCCTTTTGATATTACTGGGTCACAATTTGCTGGACATGCCGGAAACCAAAAATGATCTGGACAAGGGTTTCCTGGCCGACCTGCTTTATTTTTCCAACTTCGATTTTTATAGTTATGCACCGAACCGCGGTCTTATTATCGTGTATTCCTTTCTTCCCTGGACAGCTCTGATGATGGTTGGGTATTGTTTTGGCAAATTGTACAAGCCTTCCATGGATCCCGGCAGGAGGAAAAAAATCCTGGTAGGACTTGGCCTGGGCATTACGGCATTATTTATTGTACTAAGACTAATTAATATATATGGAGACCCGGTGCCCTGGCAATCGCAGCCAAGGGGTCCGGTATACACTTTTCTTTCCTTCCTTAATGCCAATAAGTATCCGCCTTCTCTAATTTTCCTGAGTATGACGCTGGGTCCGTCTATCCTGCTGCTGGCTTTCCTGGAAAATATAAAAAACAGGGTAACCGATTTTTTCAATATATATGGAAGGGTGCCGATGTTCTATTATATTCTTCATTTCTTTATCATTCATGGGTTGGTAGTCATCGTATTTTATTTATCGGGCTATGGGGCAGCGGATATTGTTAGTCCTAACAATCCCTTCCTGTTCCGGCCCAATGATTTTGGGTTCAATCTATGGGGTGTTTATGCCGTATGGATTTTTGTAGTGCTGGTATTATATCCTTTGTGTAAGAAATATGACCGGTATAAATCGACTCACCGGGATTGGTGGCTGAGTTATCTTTAAATCGTCTGACGGAGACCGTCAGACGATTTAAGAACTACTTAAGCTTTCCCTTGATCTCCTGTAGTTTCAACAAGGCTTCTACCGGTGTGAGTCGGTTGATATCTATGCCTTCCAGCAATTTCCTGATCTCATCAAAGGTTTCGCTATGGGCATCAAAGATGGATAATTGCATTTTTTGGGTCGCTATATTCTTTATTTTTTGAGAAGAAGCAGGTTTGCTGCTACCCTCGCCATCATTCATATGCAATGATTCCAGCTGGGTGAGGATCTCGTTAGCTCTTTCGATCAATGAGGGCGGCATGCCGGCCATGCGGGCCACATGAATCCCAAAACTATGGGTGCTGCCACCTCTCGCCAGTTTACGAAGGAAAATGATCTTATTGCCGGACTCCTTATTCGTCACATGAAAATTTTTGACCCTTTCCAGCTTTTCCTCCAGTTCATTCAATTCATGATAATGCGTGGCAAAAAGAGTCTTGGGTTGGGCGGGTGATTGATGTAAATGTTCGGCAATGCTCCAGGCAATCGAAATGCCGTCATACGTGGAGGTACCGCGGCCGATCTCATCCAGTAAAATCAGGCTGCGGGGAGTAATATTGTTAATGATCGAAGCCGTTTCATTCATTTCTACCATGAAGGTTGATTCACCCCCACTCAGGTTATCTGAGGCGCCCACCCGGGTAAATATCTTATCTGTCAGCGAGAGCCGGGCAGTTGTGGCAGGGACAAAGCTCCCGATATGTGCCATAAGTGTGATCAGGGCTGTTTGCCGCAGCAAGGCCGATTTACCGCTCATATTGGGACCGGTTAGAATGATGATCTGCTGGTCCGTTTTATTCAGTTCCAGGTCATTGTGAATATAAGTTTCTCCCGGGGGCAGGTTTCTTTCAATAACCGGGTGGCGGCCTTCTTTCACTACCCATTCATCGCCTTCCTGCAAGAGGGGTTTATAGTATTGATACTGGAGAGCATTTTGAGCAAAACAACAAAGGCAATCCAGGATCGCCACTATATTTCCATTGGCCTGAACGGGAGCCAGGTAATCACTGAGTTCATTCAATAATAATTCATAGAGTTCAAGTTCAAGCGCAAGGATTTTTTCTTCGGCCCCCGTTATCTTTTCTTCGTAGTCTTTTAATTCGGGAGTAATATAGCGTTCTGCGTTGGCCAGCGTTTGCTTACGCATCCATTCGGCCGGCACTTTATTTTTATGTGCATGGGTTACTTCCAGGTAATAGCCAAATACATTATTGAAACCGATCTTCAATGAACTGATACCGGTTTGTTCAGCTTCTTTTTGTTGCAGCTTCACCAGGTAAGACTTGCCACTGTGAGCAATATTGCGTAATTCATCCAGCTCCCCGCTTACCGCTTTATTGATCATACCACCTTTCACGGCAAGGACAGGTGGGTTTTCAACGATTTCTTTAAATATTTTTTCGGCGATATAAGGGCAGGGATTCAACGCATCGCCCAATCTTTTTAAGTATTCGTTGGCAGATTCCAGGCAAAGTTGCTTGATCGTTTCTACCTGCTTTAAGCCCTTGGCCAATTGCAATACTTCCCGGGGATTGATTTTTTTCAACGGGATCTTGGAAACCAGCCGTTCTATATCCCCGCAATGTTTGATAGCCTGGAAAATTTTATTTCGCAGATCGGTTTCGCGGATCAGGTATTCCACCAGGTCCAGCCTTTCATTGATCTTGTTGATATCTTTTAAAGGAAAAATGATCCAGCGCTTCAATAAGCGGGCTCCCATAGGGGAAACAGTATTATCCAGCACGCTGAGCAGGGTATGATTGCCTTCGGAATTACCATAGACCAGTTCCAGGTTTCGGATCGTAAAACGATCCATCCATAAAAAATCTTCCCGGTCGATGCGTTGCAGGGAAGTGATATGCTGGAGATGGGGATGTTCGGTATCTCTTAAATAATGGATGATTGACCCGGCAGCGATCAACCCGTTTTTAAGGTCGTCTACACCAAAGCCTTTCAGGGAATGGGTCTGGAAATGTTTCAATAATATATCTTCCGCATATACGCCATCAAATATCCATTCATCAAGGGTATAGCTATAAATTTTTCCCCCGAAGTATTCGCGGAATTTTTTTTGCTGGTGACGCTGGAATACCACTTCCGCGGGTTTAAAACTTTGCAGTAATTTGTCCGCATACTCCCGGTCGCCTTCGGCAATAAAAAATTCACCCGTAGAAATATCCAGGAATGCAAGCCCATATTGATCCTGCCCGGCAAAATGCAGCGCGGCTAAAAAATTATTGCTGTGATGATCGAGTAATTTATCATGAACCGTGGTGCCGGGTGTGATCATATCAGTAACTCCCCGCTTTACTACACCTTTAGCCTGCCTGGGGTCCTCGAGCTGGTCACAAATAGCGACCCGGTAACCGGCTTTTACTAATTTGTGTAAATAGGTATCGAGGGCATGATGAGGAAAACCCGCCAGTTCCAGTGAAGCTGCCGCGCCATTGTTGCGTTTGGTTAAGGTAATGCCCAGGACCTGTGAGGCAATGACTGCATCCTGACCGAAGGTTTCGTAAAAATCCCCCACGCGGAACAGTAATACGGCATCCGGGTATTTCTGCTTGATCGCCCGGTGTTGCTGCATCATGGGAGTTTCGGAAAGGGTTGTTTTTGCCATCGGCCTCGGTTTGTCATACGGCACATTTAAAGGCATGCCATGCGTGACAAATATAAAGAAGCCGCTACAATAGCCCTCCGTATATTATCCAGAATTCATGTGTATTTCCTGACAGTCCATCGATCACAGCTCAGAGCGCAAAGCTATCTTTGCGCCATGCGAAAATTGAGTATGCCGGAATTGGGGCGAAAAACAGTGGAAGAATTCCGGGATTCGGATAAAATTCCAATTGTCGTGGTGCTGGAAAATATTCGGAGTGCTTATAATGTAGGCAGCGTATTTCGTACTTCGGATGCTTTCCTGGTGGAGGCGATCTATATTATCGGGTATTCTGCCAAACCCCCGCATAAAGAAATCAGGAAAACAGCCCTGGGAGCCGAGGAAACGGTTAGCTGGAAATATTTTAAAACCTCCGGGGAGGCGATCAGGGATTTAAGGGAGAAAGGTTATGGCGTGTATGCGGCCGAGCAAGCCGAAGGAAGCTATAAACTGAACGCGATCGGTTTTGAAAATGGTGAGAAGATTGCAGTTATCTTCGGGAATGAAGTGACAGGCGTGGAGCAGTCAACGATTCTATTGTGTGACGGATGTATAGAGATTCCCCAATTAGGTATGAAACACTCGTTGAATATTGCCACGGCGGCGGGAGTGGTGTTGTGGGAATTAGTGAGGAGCCGGATATCATCTGAAAGGGAGTAACCAAACAACGCTAAATTTACAGGATGTCTAAAGTAAAAAGTTATCTCTCTCTTATAAAATTCTCTCATACCATTTTCGCAATGCCTTTTGCGTTGATTGGTTTTTTTCTTGGGCTCTTTACTTTATCAGCGATTCAATATGATTTCCGTCAGTGGAATTTAAACCAATCCATAGGTCTGCAAAGAGACCTGCAAGAAGGCATCCTGCCTTTTTCCAAAAATTCCCTGGTAGCAGAAATTGCCTTGGGCAATGCAACAATTTGGACGGTTGGAAGATATTTTCTACTTGTCATTCTCTGTATGGTTTTTGCCCGAAGTGCCGCGATGGCCTTCAATCGTTACCTGGACAGGGCCATTGATGCAAAGAATCCCCGGACAGCTGTAAGGGAAATCCCCTCCGGAATCATTTCAGCAAGAAGTGCCCTGGTCTTTACCATAGTTTCCTGTATCCTGTTTGTGGCATCCTGTTTTTTTATCAACCGCCTTTGTTTCTATTTGTCACCGGTTGCGTTGGCCGTCGTACTGGGGTATAGTTATACAAAAAGATTTACACCCCTATGTCATTTGATACTGGGTTTGGGATTGTCACTGGCCCCGATAGGTGCCTACCTGGCCGTTACCGGGCAGTTTGCATTATTACCGATCCTTTTTTCTATTGCCGTTCTTTTCTGGGTCAGCGGTTTTGATATTATCTATGCATTGCAGGATGAGGAATTCGACAGGTCGCAACAACTCTATTCTATACCGGCATGGTTGGGAAAGGCAAGGGCTCTTCGGGTATCTGAGCTATTGCATTTACTAAGTGCCGCTGCGGTGATTTTTGCAGGGAGTTATGGAAACTTCGGTTGGTTGTACTGGATTGGGGTAGCCATGTTTACTGGTATGCTTGTCTACCAG
>DASUMO010000611.1:0-5475 GCA_036277695.1 Chitinophagaceae bacterium | reverse complement strand
CGGGGTTGAAGCATTCATCCGGGTTCAATAATTCTCCTGAACCTACCACGATAAGACCAGCCGGGGCAGTTACACGGAATTCAATATTCCCGTATTCCAGGTAAAATTCACCGGCTCCCAGGTAGGGCATAGTATTCCATCCCTGTATATCGTCATACACGGCCATCCGGGGAAACCATTGTGCGATCTCGTAAATCCATCCATGTTTTGTATGCAGACGGCCCATGCGGTCCGTACCGTATTGAGGCACTTCAAATTCAAATTTCAGCAAGAGTTTAAGCTTTCCCCCGGCTGAAGGAAGAGATTCCTTCAGCCAAACCTGCATGCGGGTATCCGTCACTGTATGTTTGGGTATATATTTTTGAGTGCCTGCCTCAATCGTTAAGGAACTAATCGAGTATCCATTCGTAAAGTCATGATTCGCCCATCGTCCCCCGGCTTCAGTCGTAGTGGCGGAACCCCGGGAATCTTTTTTATAAATATTCTGGTCCAGTTGCAGCCATAAAAATTTCAGGTTATCGGGACTGTTATTGGTATAGCTCATTTCCAATTCGCCGCTTACCCGGTTGCGGGCGGTATCCAGCGTGCAGGAAATTTTATAATCCGCGCGGTTCTGCCAGTATTTAGGTCCGGGTTCCCCGCTGGCACTGCGATAATCATTGCCCGGGTAAGGATAAAACTGGGGGTTAAATGCTTCTTTTGCATCGTAGCTGGATTGCGCGGTTATGCTCAGCACCTGGCAAAAAACCAGGATAGCCAGGACTACTTTCTTCATGCGGCAAATGATTTATAAGGAGGCTGTAAGTTAAGCCAAATGGTTGCAAGCGGGGTTACCGTTCAAACGGTATTTGATCATTTTTATAGAAAGAATAACCCGGTTTATATCAGGGGAAGTTGGATTCGGCTATAACTACGCTTTCAGGTTTTCCTACATCTACCCAGCGATCGCCGCTATGATCATAACCAAGGATCTTATGTTTGCCTGCCAGTTGAAGGTAAAGATCGATCAGCGAAAATTTTCCCTGTAAAGAAATTTCTTCAAAAATGGTCCATTCAAAAACCACCACACAACTGTAGGCTTTTTGTAACAGCACATCGCTGCCACGGGTGATGATTTCCTCGCCGGTCTTGAGATTTCTCCAGCCACAGAGCCGGCTTTTGTCGTCAAAAAGCAGGTAGCGGGAGGTTTTGCGCTGGGAAACGCCAAAAGAAACCAGGGGTTGATTTTTTTCATGGAAAGCCAGCAGCTTGTTTATATTCAGGTTTGTCAGGATATCTACATTCACGGTCACAAAGCGTTCGCCCGGTGTAAACAAATCCTTCGCTTTTAACAAGCCTCCCCCCGTATCCAGTAATTCCTTTCTTTCATCACTGACTTGATAATTGCTTCCCCAGCCCTTGTTTTTTTCCAGGGCATCCATTACCTGTTCAGCGAAATGGTGCACATTCACGATGACATCCCGGATTCCGAACTGTTGCAGGTATTCAATATTGCGTTGCAGTAAAGGCTTACCGTTGACCGGGGCCAGGGCTTTGGGATGCTTGTCAGTCCAGGGTTTGAAACGGGTGCCCAGTCCCGCTGAAAAGATCATTGCTTTCATTGTGGCTTGGGAAGAGGGTTAGTCCAGTTTTTTTCATCCTGGATCGTATGCATTAATTCAATTTTTACTTTGAATTTATTACGCAGGTGACGGGCCAGGGCATCGGCGGCGTAGACACTGCGGTGCTGGCCTCCTGTACACCCAAAACTTACAAGCAGGCTTTCAAAATCACGTTTAATATATTCTTCAACCGTCATGTCCACAATATCAAAAACGCTGTTCAGGTAATCCAGCATGGAAGTTTGCTGTTCTAGGAAATCTTTCACGGCTTTATCGCGGCCATGCTGGGTTTTAAAGGTTTCAATTCGACCCGGGTTCAGGATACCCCGGCAATCAAATACGAAACCGCCCCCGTTGCCACTATTATCTTCGGGTATACCTTTTCGATAGGAAAAGCTGCAGATCTTCACCACCAGCGGGGTTTGATCGCTGGCCTGGGTGGGCGTGAACTGACGGATGATTTCCTCATCCACGCAGAGGTCCAGCACTTTCCTGAATTCAGGAACTACCAGGCCCAGGCTTTGATGGTAGAAAAAATCCTTGAGATTACGGAGGGCCAGTGGTATGCTGGTCAGGAACTGTGCTTTTCTTTCAAACAAACCCCTGAACCCATAAGCACCCAGCACCTGCAATAAGCGTATCAACACATAGCCATTATACTGTGTTTGAAAAATGGTCCTGTCAAGCGGGCTGCCGATCAAATGTTGAAATGCATTCATATAATCTTCCAGCAGGCTATTCTTCCAGGCATCGGGTAAATTTGCCCTTGCCTGCCAAAGCATACTCGCTACATCGTACTGGGGAGCGCCTTTCATCCCCCCCTGGTAATCGATAAAATGAACCTGGTTATCGGGTGTGACCATGATATTCCGGCTCTGGAAATCCCGGAACATGAAATATTTGTATTCGGTATGCGTAAGATAATTACTGAGGGCCTCAAAATCATCGATCAGTTTTTGTTTGTCGTATGGTTTGCGTAGCGCATCCAGGAAATAGTATTTGAAATAAAGCAGGTCGGCCATGATGGCCTGCTTGCCAAATTCCGTATTGGTCAGGCAACGGCTATAATCCAGGCCTTCATCACCCAACACCTGCAGTTTGGCCAGTTCTTCCAGGCTTTTTTTAAACAGGTCATAGACATCCTGGGTAAATCCTTCTGCTTCCAGCTTATTCAGCAGGGAAACGTCCCCGAAATCCTCCTGGAGGTAATAAGCGCCATCATCACTTACGATGAGAATCTGGGGTGTAACCAGTTTTTTTTCCCGGAATAAACGGGAGAAGTAAATAAAACTTTCGTTCTCCTTTATATTGGCTCCGTAAGTGCCAATCACGGAATCTTCTTTTCCAAAAAGCCGGAAATAACGCCGCTCGCTGCCGGATTGGGGCAATACATCGATCGAAACAGCGTCTTCACCTTTCCATTGCCTGTATAAAGCGTTGATGGCATCCAAAATCTGCTGCATGCCGCAAATGTAGGGTAAAACCCTGCCCGGTCAATTGTTTTGTCCTTACTTTGCGCCCCTATGTACCAGCCTCTTTGCATCCTCATTATGGCGCATGATCATGAGATTTTATTGCGAAACCTGCTCAGGAGATTAACCCACCCGCAGGTGCTGGTTTTTGTGCATATTGACAAGAAATCATCCGCTTTATTTCTTCAGCTTTCAGGCACTCCCGGTATAAAACTGATTCAAAATCGTGTGAATGTACAATGGGCACATATTTCACAAGCAGAAGCTGTTTTCGCATCCTACAAAGAAATTATTGCAGGAGGATATTCCTTTGCTCATTTTATTGTTATTTCCGGGCAGGATTATCCCATCCGCCCTCTACCCGAATTATTGAAATTCCTGGCAGATCAGCGGGAAAAAAGTTTTCTCAGTTATGCGCCCCTGTCAAATGATGGCTGGCGGCTTGCCCGGAAGCGGTATCGTTATTATTATTATGTTCCGGCTGAAAAATTATGGCGGGGTATCATGATGCTCACCGGCATCCGCCGCAGGTTTCCCTTACGCTTAATACCTTATGGCGGGGCGCAATGGATCAACCTGGCCCGCGAACATATGGACTATGTTATTGAATTTTGGGATAGAAACCCGGAGATGGCCCAATTCATGAAAACAGCACGCTTTCCGGAGGAAATCATCTTCCAGTCCATTTTATTGAATAGTGCATTTCAAAAACATTGTGTGAATAATGATCTTCGCTTTGTGAAATGGCTGCCGGGTAAAAGCAACCCGGAGATATTGACTGAAGAATACAAACAGGAAATCATGGACGCGACCGATAAATACTTTGCCCGGAAATTCGACACCCGGCTCTCAGCTGCTCTTATTGATTCACTGGATAATGTGCTGTCATGAATACAGATTATCTGATAGTCGGTTCGGGCCTTACCGGTGCTACCATCGCCCGTCTTTTGCATGAAAGAGGAGAACAGGTGCTGGTGCTCGAGCGCCGTGACCATAAGGGAGGAAATGTACACGATCATTTACATGAAAGCGGCATAAGAGTCCATACCTATGGACCTCATTATTTTCGTACTTCCGATCAGCGGCTTTGGGAATTTGTGAATCGGTTTACGGATTTTTATGAGTATGTGGCCTCATTGAAATCTTATGTAGACGGGGCTTTTGAAAACTGGCCTATTGCCGCTTCTTATATCCGCAAACATATCGGCGAAAATTGGACACCCTCCTTTAAAGGAACCCCCACCAATTTTGAGGAAGCTGCGCTAAGCCTGATGCCGGAACAGATCTATGAAAAGTTTGTCAAGGGATATAATATCAAACAGTGGGGTGTTGATCCTAAAGAATTATCTCCCCAACTGGTAAAACGTTTTGATGTGCGGGAAGATGATGATCCGCGGCTCATGCCCCATCATAAATACCAGGGTATTCCCCAAAAAGGGTATACAGATTTTATGGAACGGATGCTCGAAGGCATACAGGTCATGTTGAATTGTGACTACCTGAAACGGAAAGATGAATTCGGCTGGAATAAAATGCTGATCTATACAGGACCAATCGATGAGTATTTTAATTACGAATATGGGAAGCTGAAATACCGCGGGCAGCGGCGTGAACATGAATGGATCAGTAACCAGGACTGGCACCAGCCCTGCGGGCAGGTGAATAATCCCGACCTGAACAATGGGCCCCATATCCGCACCCTGGAATGGAAACATATGATGGAGCCCTCCACAATCGGCGGGATCAGGGGTACACTGATCACCAAGGAAGTTACCTACACTCCCAACCAGCCCGAAGATTATGAATATCCTTTCCCTGATCAGCAAAACGCCGATCTTTTTAGAAAATACAAGGAAAAGGCGGAATCTATTCCGGGCTTGCTGATCTGTGGCCGACTGGGAGAATATAAATACTATGACATGGACCAGGCCATCGCCCGGGCTTTTATGCTGGTTGAAAAACGAATCCTGGTTTCACCGGGGTAATACCCTTTAATCGGCAAATCTATAACTTTGCGAACGCCTGTTAGCAACAGCCGCAATTTTTATGAATTATACGCCAGCCAATAAAATCCGGATCGTGACGGCCGCTTCCCTTTTCGACGGTCATGATGCCGCTATCAATATCATGCGCCGGATCATGCAAAGCAAGGGAGCGGAGATCATTCACCTGGGGCATAACCGCTCAGTGAAAGAAATCGTTGAAACCGCGATCGAAGAGGATGTGCAGGGGATTGCCATTACCTCTTACCAGGGCGGGCATGTGGAGTTTTTCAAATACATGAAAGACCTGCTCGAAGAAAACGGCTGCGGGCATATTAAAATATTTGGAGGTGGAGGCGGTACTATACTTCCCGAAGAGATTGAAGAGTTGCATCAATATGGCATTACCCGTATCTATTC
>DASUMO010000610.1:0-23999 GCA_036277695.1 Chitinophagaceae bacterium | reverse complement strand
TTAATATAAATGCACCCCAGGAAAAATTATACCAGGCCTGGGCTACGAGGGCCGGTATGGAATATTGGTTTCTGCGGCTTAGCGAGTATAAAAAACCCGATGGGAGCCTTCGAAAGCCGGAAGAACAGGTTGAAAAAGGAGACAGTTATAAATGGCTCTGGCATGGCTGGCCCGATGATACTGTTGAACATGGTGAGATCCTGGAATCAAATGGGAAAAACCTGTTCAAGTTCAGCTTTGGCAAAGCGGGCAATTGCACCGTGAGGATTTACGAGGATGCCGGTGAGACCATTGTGGAATTGGTACAGGATAATATACCAGTGGATGAAAAAAGTATGCAGTATTATCACCTGGGTTGCAAAACAGGCTGGACATTTTACCTGGCCAATATGAAATCCCTGTATGAAGGGGGTATCGATCTCCGCAACAAAAATGAAAAACTGCAGGAAGTCCTTAATTCCTGATCATTCACATCATGTTTTGAGTGGTATTGATCATGCGGAATTTCCGAATTGAATTTCTATGAACTACAGCCTGGAAAAATCATACGAGATACTGGAACGCAGCCCCGCCGTATTCAGTGTCTTACTGCAGGGATTAGATCCGGATTGGATCATCAATAACGAGGGACCCGATACTTTTTCGCCCTACGATGTAATCGGCCATTTGGTGCACGGGGAAAAAACCGATTGGAGGGACCGGGCAACCATGATCCTTGAACATGGTACCACTAAGACATTTGTCCCTTTCGACCGCTTCGCCCAGTACCAGGAAAGCAAGGGGAAAACATTAGAACAGTTATTGGAAGAATTTGCAGCCCTGCGGAAAAATAACCTGCAATGGTTCAAATCACTTGAGCTCAGGGAAAACGACCTGGACAGGGAAGGCATGCACCCGGTTCTCGGAAAGGTGACGCTGCGCCAGTTACTGGCTACCTGGGTCATTCATGATTTAACGCATATTGCGCAGGTAACCCGGGTCATGGCCAAACAATACAAGGACGAGATGGGTCCCTGGCTGGAGTTTTTCAGGATCATGAAATTGTAGTGTAGCGGGTAACTTCAACTCTCTTCTCATTTCTATATTTAAAAAAAAGAATTATGAATACAGAATCCCTGGATAAGGCCAGTGCCACCCAAATCGCCAATATCGAAAAGAATACGGGAAAGAAAATTGAAGAGTGGATCCGAATCGTCAATAGCAGTGGGCTTGAAAAACATGGAGAACTGGTCAGCTACCTGAAAGAAAAGCACGGATTCACACATGGCAATGCCAATGTTGTTGTGCATTATGCCAAACAAAGCCATGCCGGCGCTGTGGAAAATACCGAGGACCTGGTAACAGAGCAATACAAGGGAAAGGAAAACCTGAAACCCTGGTATGAAAAGATCATGAAAGAGGTCAGCCAATTTGGTAAGGATATAGAACTGGCGCCAAAAAAAGCTTATGTGAGTGTAAGGAGAAAAAAGCAGTTTGCTATTCTTCAGCCTTCTACCAAAACAAGATTAGACGTGGGCCTTAATATCAAAGGAGTTCCTCCTTCGGGAAATGTGGAAGCTGCCGGCAGCTGGAACGCCATGTGCACGCATCGCATTAAAGTTGAGGATGAAAAGACCATCAACCCGGAATTGATCGACTGGATCAAAAAAGCGTATGATCAGGCCGGTTAAACTTTAATATGCTTCATATGAAGAAAATAATAGTTTTATTATTCCTGGCAGGCGGCATCAAGCTTTCAGCGCAACCCCTGCAATATAAAATCGTATACAATGTTTTGGAGGATAAGGCAAAGGATAACTATGATATCTATATCATGAATGCCGATGGCAGCGGGCAAAAAAACATTACCAATACCCCGGGCGTGGAATGGGTCTATTATACGTATAAGAACCGGATATTTTTTATCAGCGACAAAGACAGCTGCCACCGCTGTTATTTCCTCTATGAAATGGATGCCGAAGGTAAAAACTGGAAGAAGTTAAGTGATCTTCAATTGGAAGATAGCTGGATGGGCAGCCGCGGGGATGGAAAAGAAATGATTGTGCTGGGAAGGATCGGCAACCACACACGTTACCAGTTATTCCTGGTTAATTTGGAAAATGGCACCTACCAACAATTAACGAATGATACCATTTCCTATAAAGCAGATCCTGTCTTTCTCCCCGGAGGGAAGGAGTTTGTATTTCGTTACAGGCCGGAGCGGAAGCTCCGGCAAACCGTACCCGATGAATTATGGATCAGCAATATGGAGGGAACTAATTTGCGACAGCTAACCTATTATCCGAAAGATGATACAACAGCAAAATGGTTTCACTACCATGCAGGCCCTCCGCAATGGAATCCCCGGTATGAATTTATCAGTTACTTATCCCGGCAAAAAGGCAGAAACCAGGTATTCGCCATCACTGCAGATGGAAAAAAACAATGGCCGATTACTTCAGGCGATATGCATAGCGGCTGGCATTCCTGGAGCCCCGATGGGGAATGGCTGGTAATGGACAGGGCCGGCGCTGATGAAAAAGGTTATGATATTTACCTGATGGAATATAAAACGGGAAAAATCATGCAACTGACCAGGGATATAAAATTTGAGCAGGGGCCCGTATTTGTTGAGATCAGGAACTAGCTTAGATTGGTATGAAATTATTTTTCATAAAAAACCCCGGCTAAGAGCCAGGGTATTAATTAAGTAGATCCAGGTTACTTTTTCCGGGTGAATTTAATTTCCATGGTTTTATACTGTTTCCCTGTTTTTGAATCGGGACCCCACATCTCCATGAGATGGTTATTATCATCAATGATCGTATAGACTTCTTTCATTTCGCAATCTATGCCATTAGCTGGGTTGGTAAATTTACCAGTAAGGGTCATTTTTTTACTGGCAGGATCATAGGGGCCTTCCATTTGCATAAACCCGGTACCCATATTGTCGAACCAGGTGCTTACAATCTTCTTCTTGTAATTGTCATAACCCATTACGCCCATTCCTTCAAAAGGCATACCCATCATATTGCCTTTAAAATTCGTGAGTTGGTACCGCCCATCCATAATCATTTTAGCAGTGGAAGTGGTCGTACTTTTCATTGGCTCCGCACCCTCCGACATCCACATAGTTGATTCACCGTTCCAGGTACCCGCAGATTTCGCCAGCTCTTTATGGACTTCGCCGGGTGTGGCATATTCCATCCAGGCTTTCATTTCGGTAGCAGAGTCAACGGCTACCCAGGCTTTTTCCTTTGGTTCTTCCGTGGAAGCGGTTGTCGCCGTACTGTCAGCGCTGGTGGTTTCGCTTTTTGTTTCGCTGTTGCAGGCATACAATAAAATGGTGGCTGAGCAAATTGTTAAGGCTATTCGTTTCATATAGATTGTTTAAGGATAAAAGGTACTAACTCCGGGACCGGTCAGCAAAAAATATAAGATAAACCCGGAAAATTCAGGGATGAACGATCAGGACAATTGAATGGTCTTTATTTGCATGACAGTAGCGATACTGGTTGCCTTTTCCTTGATTTGGAATGCTTTTTCACCCTCAAATAGTTCATCCACTGTCTGTTTGAAATAACGAAGCCAGGTCTCAAAATGATGTTTTTGAAGGGGTGACTGCCGGTGCAACGCCATATGCGGCTGCATGGCATTTTTCTGGTAAAGGCCCGACTGGAATAAAAGGGTATCCCAAAAATCGGCCAATACGGGTAGATGATGAGCAAGATCGATTTTCGCTATATCCGTAAAGAAATAACTGATGGAGTCATCGGCCAGTAGTTTTTTATAAAACGCTTCCATCAACCGTAGCAGGTCTTCCCTGCCCTGGATATCCCGTTTTTCCTGCATATGCATTATTAAAATCGTATAACAATAATAGCATGGCCTGCAACAATTACAAACTTAATCGATGGATGGTATACCTAAAGGTTTGGAAAAATCAATGCGCTTCCAACCAGTTTATGCCTTCCCCGCATTCGGCAATAACGGGTACTCCATGTGGAAGCGCCAGGGCTGTCTGCATACATTCCAGTATCAGGGGCTTTAATTCTTTTACTTCTGTTTTTAGGGCATCAAAAACGAGTTCATCATGTACCTGCAGCAGCATCTTGCTCTGCATTTTTTCTTTTTTCATGGCGGCGTGCACTTTTTGCATGGCCAGCTTGATCATATCGGCTGCTGATCCCTGAATCGGAGAATTGATCGCGTTTCTTTCTGCAAAACCCCTCACTGTGAAATTAGCCGAATTGATATCCCGCAGCCATCGCTTACGGCCCATCAGCGTTTGCACATAACCATGTTCCCGCGCGAAGTTGATGGTATCATCCATATACTTTTGAATCCCTGAAAACTCTTTTTTGTAATTGTCGATTATTTCTTTGGCTTCTGTTCTCGAAATACCCAGGTTATCTGCCAAACCAAATGCGCCCTGTCCATAAATGATACCGAAGTTGACACTCTTGGCTTTATACCGCATCTCTTTGGTAACATCCTTTTCCGCTACATTATAAACACGGGCTGCCGTAGCCGTATGAATATCGGTACCCTGTTTAAAGGCCTTGCACATATTACCATCGCCGCTGATGGCGGCTACTATTCTCAATTCGATCTGGGAGTAGTCGGCTGAAAGCAGGACATGTTTATTATCCCTTGGAATAAATGCCTTCCTGATTTCTTTTCCCCTGTCCGTCCTGACGGGGATATTCTGCAGGTTGGGATTATTGCTGGCCAATCTTCCTGTCACAGCAACTGCCTGTCCATAGGTCGTATGCACCCGGCCCGTTTTAAGATTGATCAGTTGGGGAAGCGAATCGACATAAGTGGATTTCAATTTTGTCAATTCGCGAAAAGCGAGAATATCATCCACAATGGTATTCCCCTTGGCCGCCAGTTTCAATAGCACGTCTTCCCCAGTCTGGTACTGACCCGTTTTGGTTTTTTTGGCCGAGGGATCAAGTTTTAATTTTTCAAATAATACCTCTCCCAACTGTTTGGGTGAAGCCAGGTTAAAACGTACCCCGGCCTGGCGATATACATTCTCCTCGGCTTTTTTTGCTTCTTTCTCCAGTTGTTTTGAATAGTCAGTTAAAAAATCCACGTCGATCCTGATCCCCTCGTATTCCATATCTACTAACACCTTTACCAGTGGATTCTCTACCTCGGCAAATACCTTTTCTACTTCTTTCTTTTTTAATAAAGGAGTAAACACTTTTTTTAACTGCAGGGTTATATCGGCATCCTCCACCGCGTATTCTTTGATCTTATCCAGCTCAACATCCCGCATGGTACCCTGTGTCTTTCCTTTCTTCCCGATCAGTTCTTCAATATGAATGGGTTCATAGCCGAGGAATTTTGCGCTGAGCAGGTCCATGCCTCTTTTTCCATCCGGCTCGATAACATAATGGGCCAGCATGGTATCAAATACATTTCCTTTCAACTCTATACCATACCATTTCAAAACCAGGAGATCATACTTGATATTCTGGCCTACCCAGGTTTTATTCTTGTCTGCAAACAACGGTTCAAATAAGGCCAGTATCTCTTTTGTTTTGTTGGCATCGGGGGGGCAGGGAATATAATATCCCTCCCCGGCTTTTACGGAAAAACTCAGGCCTACCAGCTCAGCATTATTGGCATCAATGGAAGTAGTTTCTGTATCAAAGCTTATCTCTGCATGTTTTTTCAGCTCGGTTACCAGTTTGCGGATGGCCTTTTCATCGGTTAAAGGGGTGTAAGTATGCGGAGTGTTATGAATATTTTTATCCGCCTGTAATCCATCACCGGGCTCGGTCTCTTCAGCCGTTTCTGTTTTTGCTGCAGGCGGCTCGATAATATTTCCAAAAAGATCGGTTTGCACACCCTTGGGAATTTCTTTTTCAATGACTGTTTTTGTCCCGGTGGTCACCGAAAAATCCTCACCCAGGATCCGTTTGCCCAGTGTTTTGAATTCCAGTTCAGCAAACACTTCCTTTAGTTTTTCTTTATCCCATTCCTTGAGTGAAAAATCTTCTTCATGAAAAGCCACCGGTACCGTAGTAATAATAGTGGCTAATTTTTTTGAGAGGATGGCTGATTCTTTTCCATTTCTTACTTTTTCACCCAGCGCGCCCTTGATCTTATCGGCATTGGCCAGTACATTTTCCAGTGTTTCATATTCTGCTAACAGTTTGGCCGCTGTTTTTTCGCCCACTCCCGGAATACCCGGGATATTATCTACCGCATCGCCCATCAGGCCCAGCACATCAATTACCTGCGAGACATCTTTAATATTCCATTTTGCGCAGACTTCCTGCGGTCCCATTATTTCTACGTCACCTCCCTGGTAACCCGGTTTATAGATCTTGATCTTATCCGATACCAGCTGACCGTAATCCTTATCCGGGGTCACCATATAAACTTCATAGCCGTTCTTTTCCGCCTGTTTACTCAATGTTCCGATCACATCATCTGCTTCATAACCATCCAGCTCCATACAGGGGATATTGAATGCCCGGATCAGTTTTTTTATGTCCGGCACCGCAGCCAGGATATCCTCCGGGGCTTCCTGGCGGTTGGCCTTATAATCAGAAAAATCAGTATGACGCTCTGTGGGGGCATGCGTATCAAAACAAACTGCCATATGACTGGGCTTTTGTTTATTGATCAGGTCCACAAGGGCATTGGTAAAACCAAATTGGGCATTGGTGTTCTTGCCCTTGGAAGTCAGACGGGGACTGCGGATCAAAGCATAATAGGCGCGGAAAATAAGCGCCATTGCATCCAGAAGAAAAACCTTTTTTGCCATGTCGCTAAGGTAGGAAGAAAGCGGCTAGCTGTTCATGGGGCAAGGAGCAGCCGGGATTGAATTCCTGCCCGGCTATAGCAAAAAAACCCCTGCCCGCTATGGGCAAGGGTTGTATAAACCAAACTGCTTTGTTGAAAAATCTAGTTGATTGAAAGTTTCAGTGCGGCAACGTTGCCTTCTTCGTTCTTCACAGCCGGCTGCTGGGTAATAGTAGAGTTCGCTTCTTTATTCAGGTAAGCAGCGGGATTTTCAACCAGGACCGTGCCACTGAATGCAGCTGTATTTTGTTGTACCCCGGGCTCTGTTACAACTACTTTATCCTTATGAATGAAGTTCAGGTACAGGGCGAAGAACAGCAGGTTAAACGCAAAGAAATTGGCGATTTTACGGACACGTCTTTTCATAAATATTGGATTTATCGGTTTTTTAAAATATTGGATCGGTGGTTTCTCAGCATCTAAGATAAAAGGGTGGGGGGTGCGGTCCAATAAATCATTGATTGTATTTGGCAAAATCGGGCAGAATTACTCCGGGGGGACACGTAAAACTACGAAAAGCACTATTGCTTCATCTCTACCAGCCTCTTATTCAACAGGAACATCTCATCCCTGAGCCGGGCGGCTTCCATGAAATCCAGGTCACGGGCAGCCTTCTCCATATCCTTACGGGTCCGGCTGATCGCTTTTTCCAACTGGGGGATGGTCTTATATTCCGCCTGTTCCTCTGCAGCTACAATAACAAGGTCTTCATCCGGAGCTATAGCATATGGGTTACGGGGATCATAGCCTTTGATATCCAATACCGAGGTCTGGGCAAAAACCTGCTCCTTGCTTTTTTTCACGGTCCGTGGCGTGATGCCATGTTCAATATTATAGGCAACTTGTTTTTCACGGCGCCGGTTTGTCTCATCAATTGTTTTTTGCATGCTTTCTGTCATCTTATCAGCATAGAAAATTACCAGCCCATCCACATTGCGGGCAGCGCGGCCTGCAGTTTGAGTCAGCGATTTTTCATTTCGCAAAAAACCTTCCTTGTCAGCATCGAGTATGGCTACCAGCGATACTTCAGGAAGATCCAGTCCCTCGCGCAAGAGGTTCACTCCCACTAAAACATCAATTTCACCCAATCGCAATTGCCTGAGTATCTCCACGCGTTCCAACGTATCTACCTCGCTATGTATATATTTTGATTTGATATTGATACGGTGCAGGTATTTATCCATTTCTTCTGCCATCCGTTTTGTAAGAGTGGTCACCAGCACGCGATCTCCTTTCTTAACCGTTTTATCGATTTCATCCAGCAAATCATCGATCTGGTTCACACTGGGCCTGATCTCGATGGGGGGATCGAGCAGGCCTGTGGGACGAACAACCTGTTCCACCACAACACCACCGGTTTTTTCCAATTCAAAATCATCCGGGGTGGCCGAAACAAATATGACCTGGTTCAACAGCGATTCAAATTCGTGAAAATTAAGCGGCCGGTTATCAAGGGCAGAGGGCAAACGGAAACCATAATCCACCAGTATAAGTTTACGGCTCCGGTCACCTCCATACATACCGCTGACCTGGGGAATGGTCTGGTGACTTTCATCGATCACCATTAAAAAATCTTTGGGAAAATAATCCAGCAGGCAGAATGGCCTGGTACCGGGGCGTCGCCGGTCAAAAAACCGGGAATAGTTTTCGATGCCATTACAATACCCGAGTTCACGGATCATTTCGAGATCGTATTCCACCCTTTCTTTCAGGCGCTGCGCTTCAATCAGTTTGCCATTGCTTTTAAAATAGTTCACCTGGGCAGTCATTTCATCCTGGATCTCGTAAATCACCTGCTGCAGGATATCCTTGGGCGCCACATAGAGATTGGCCGGGAAGATGGCGGCATTTTCCATGGCACCCATTCGTTTGCCTGTAACTACATCAATACTGTCGATCTCTTCAATTTCATCACCAAAAAAAGTAATGCGGTAACCATAATCCACGTAGGGAAGGTTGATATCCACCGTATCTCCTTTTACCCTGAATGTGCCGCGGTTAAACTCCAGCGTTGTCCTGTTATACAAGGAATTGACAAGCGCATGCAGGAAACCCTGCCTGGATAATTGCTGACCTTTGCTGATCCGGATAATTCCATTCTCATAATCAGTAGGATTTCCCATTCCATAAATACAGCTTACCGAAGCCACGACTATAATATCCCTTCGCCCGCTCAGTAAACTGGATGTGGCTCTCAAACGCAACTTATCCAACTCATCATTTATACTGAGATCCTTTTCTATATATACATCACTGACCGGCATATAAGCTTCCGGCTGGTAATAATCATAATAAGAAACAAAATATTCTACGGCATTCTCAGGGAAGAACTGCCGGAACTCGCCATATAATTGGGCAACCAGGGTTTTGTTATGCGTGAGTACCAGCGTAGGCCGCTGTACGTTTTGAATAACATTGGCGATCGTAAAGGTTTTACCGCTTCCGGTTACGCCCAGCAGGGTTTGGTAACGTTCGTCTTGCAGTATTCCCTCCGTTAATTGCCGGATCGCGTCCGGTTGATCACCGGCCGGGGGAAAGGGAGCATGAAGCTGAAAGGCCATTGGGCAAAGTTAGGTAGAAGGATAAGCTGTATCAAAAGACTGCAGGAGTTGCAACAAAATTTATGCTTTTCCTGCTGTTTAAGGCACTGCCATTTGTATAATTTCCGGTAATTATCATGCCCGGTTCTTTACTTTTATACTATAACCGATTCACATGAGAGTTTCCCTGTTGGCGGCCTTTCTATTTTTTTCATTGGTAAGTGCTGCGCAAAAGCCGGATTCAATATTGCATATCCTGGCCAGCCGGAACCCCACCGAAAAACTATTTATACATTACGATAAAGCTTCTTACATAGCCGGTGAAACCATCTGGTTTAAGGCCTATCTTTCCAGCGAGGGCCGGCCCAGCGGGCTGAGCGCTGATTTTTGGATTGAATTAACTGATCAGAAAGGATCAATCGTTGCAGCAAAAAAATATCCGGTGCTGGGTGCCACGGCCAGGGGAAATATTGATTTACCCGATTCACTTCCCCAGGGAAATTATTATATCAGGGCTGCCACGGAATCGATGTTGAATGCCGCCCAGGAATTTATTCACCGCCAAAACATTTTTGTGTTCAACCCTGCCACGGCGGGCAACATATCGGCAAAGTCTTTACCGCAAACGATCCAGGTGCAATTCTTCCCCGAAAGTGGCTGGCTGGTAAATGGAATACTGACGGTAGTGGCATTCAAAGCTACCAATGCCGCCGGTCATCCTGTTGACGTAAACGGGGTGATCCGTTCAGAAGATGGCACTACCATTTGTTCTTTCAAGACTTATCGTGATGGGATGGGGAAAACCCAGTTCAAACCGCAGGCCGGCAAAAAGTATAAAGCAGAAGTGGAATACCCGGCGGGTTTGACCAACCACTTTGCATTGCCGGAAGTGCTAGCCAGCGGTGTTAACCTAAAAGTGCAGGATGAGGAAGGGGGGAAAATGTTTTTGCTGGCAAGAAGCGGGCGCGATAAAGAACAAAACCGTTATGTAAGGATCATGGCTGAAATGAATAACAGGGTTGTATATGAAATGGATATTGATTTCGAAGATTATCCTTCCGTCAAAGGCCATTTGCTGACCGATAGCCTGCCTTCCGGTATTCTTCATTTCACGGTATTTGATAAAGAGAATATGCCATTGGCAGAACGGTTAACATTTGTAAATAATAAGGAATGGAGAGTTGAAGCAGCCTTGACGCCGCTTAACATAAATGCCGTAAAGAAAGCTGAAAACAGTGTAGAGATCAGTTTCCCCGAAGCCATACAAAGAAGTCTTTCCGTAGCCATTACGGATGGTTCAGATTTTCGTCCCCCTGACCAGGAAGATATCCGGACTTCGTTTTTGCTGACCAGTGATCTCAAAGGAGAAGTGCATAACCCGGCCTGGTATTTCGATACAAATAGCGATTCATTAGCGCAGGCGCTCGATAACCTGATGCTGACGCATGGCTGGTCCAGGTATGAATGGAAAAAATTACTGGCCGGAGAATTGCCCCCGGCGCCTGCCGGGGCGCACCAGTTTTTATCGGTTTCGGGATTGGTGAATGATGCGCAGGATAAGGGGCCTGTACAGGGTGGTAGACTCAATATTTACCTGGAATCATCTGACTCGAGTTCTCAGAACTATGAAGTAATGATCGGTAAGGATGGGCGATTCAGGATGGATTCCCTGGTCTTTTATGGAGAAACAAAATTTTATTATGTATATACCAACGAGCAGGGAAAAGAAAGGGCTGTTAAACTGCACGTTGATGAAAGTAGCGGTAATACCAACGATTATCCGCAGTTCCGGGACATAAAGATTATGCGTCAATTGTATCCCAACCTGGTCAAGGATCAGTATAAACAGCAATACGATGCGCTGAAAGATTCAAAAACAAAAGTCAAGGAACTGGAAAGAGTTACCGTGCAGTCGAAAAGCCCGAAGAAGCCCGTGGAAATTGTCAATGAAAAATATACAACCGGTGTGTTCCGGGCTATGGGCAAGACAAATATTGATAATATCAACCAGCCTCCGGGAGATCGTTCTGCGAATGCGATGGACTTTATCAAGAACAGGATACAGCAGGTGGAGTTGCAGGGCAACCGGTTTGTAAGCCGGAAAAATTTTAGCCTGATGACGGGTCAGAAATGGGCGGTGGATGTTTACCTGGATGAAAGCCCGGTGAATGCTGACCAACTTCGTTCCATTAGAGTAGATGAGATAGCGCTTGTAAAATACTACGAGGCGGGTTTTGTCGGTGCAGCCAGCAGTTCACCCGGCGGATTGATCGCGGTCTACACGAAGCGAAAAGAGAAAAATCAACCACCTGTAGACAAGCTCGACTTTTTTATAAGAAATGGCTATTCGGTAACCCGGCAATTCTTCCAGCCGGACTATTCCAAACCCGAACAAAGCCAGGGCGCTGATAACAGGACAACGTTGTACTGGAACCCGGATCTGTATACGGATTCTGATTCGAAATCAGTAAAACTGAACTTTTTCAATAATGATACGGGAAAAAAATTCCGGGTTACCCTGGAAGGGTTCGATGTCAATGGCAAGTTGGTGCATATTGAGAAATGGGTACAATGAAAAACTGCATTTTATTAGCCCAACTTTCTGCCAGTGTATGCCGAATAATCCGGTAAGATGGCCTCATAATCATCATGCATCAATGGTGAGGTAAACATAAAATCCGCCGTAGCCCGGTTGCAGGCAACGGGTATATTATAAGTAGCCGATAAACGCAATAATGCTTTTACATCCGGGTCATGCGGTTGGGCCTCCATGGGATCCCAGAAAAAAATCAGTACATCAATCTTTCCTTCGGCGATCTGGGCGCCGATTTGCTGATCACCACCAAGCGGTCCGCTCAGGTATTTGGTGACGGATTGATCAAGCGCATTTTCCAATAAAACTCCCGTGGTACCTGTAGCATACAGGCGATGTTTACTGAGTATAGCCTTGTTGTATATAGCCCATTCGACCAGGTCGGCTTTTTTATGATCATGGGCTACCAGGGCGATCCGCTTCCGGCTATTGAGTTTTCTTGTAGTCATATAAGTTCTTTACAATGAAAATGCCTTACCATAGAGGCAAGGCATTTACTATCGTAAAGATATAAGTTTACTTGAATTCAGCGGATACAGTAATTTTTGGCTCTTTAGCCACTTTACCCGCATCAATCGGAACACCGGTAATGCCGTAATCAGCCAGCTTGATAGAAAAATCAGCCGTGGCATTCAATACTTCACCTTTTACCACGATCGTAGCAGGCGTAGTCACTTCTTTAGTAACACCTTTGATCGTCAGGTCGCCTGAAACAGGAACAGTATAAGTACCATCTTTCGTAAAATTAGCTTTAGCCAGGTCGGTGATCTTACCTTTGAAAGTGAATTTGGGATGAGCATCCGAATGCAGCCATTTATCACCATTGAAATGCTCTTGTATCTTAGGATTGGAAAATGCAAAGTTTTTAACAGTGGCTTCAAATTGTACCGACCCTGTTTTAGTATCCACAGCCGCGATCACTGTCTTGTTTTCAGCCTTCGGAAGCGCATCGATAGCGGTACTAGCATCAAATGCCACTGTGGCTGAAGTTGTCGTTTTTTTCTGGGCCATCGCAGCTGTGCCGATTACCAGGAAGGAGAGAAAAAGAAAGGTTTTTTTCATTTTTTATTTTTTAAGTTAAGATGTATGGTTAGTTATTAATAGCAGACCGTTTAAAACTGATAGCGGTTGCTTCCAGGATATCGCTGAATATACCCCCACTGCAGGAACCTTTTATAGAAATGCTGTCACCGGGTTGAATCGTCTTTGCTTCAGCGAGGTGTTGCTGCTGGAAGGCAAAAATGGCATAGGACCCGGTGAGGGTATCGATAAATTTTACATTAATAGTGGTGTCTGCCGCTTCAATTTCACTTACCCGTCCATTCACGGCCACTATTTTATCCGCATATTTTTCGTTGGCCGTTTTATTATCTAACTGGAACTCCCTGATGAAATCCAGGGCATTCACAGTATAGTCTGCTTTGATTTTGCTGGTATCGCCATATTGCTGGGTAGCAAAATAAGCATAGACTGCTCCCAGCAGAATAACCAATGCCAGCCCGGCGATCAACAGTCTTTTACGCCAATTGTTTTTCTTGTTTGTATCTGCAGCCATCAGGATTTATTAAAACCGGGAAAAAAGGGAAAGGTTCCCGAACAGGGAACAAATATACAATGTTTAAACATTGATTGCCTAATCCCCGGCCTTAAATATTTGTGAACAAAATTAAAAAGCCCCGTGATCACGGGGCCTTCTACTCACTAACTCATCCTGATTTTTGCAGCTGAACCAGGTTTTAGCCTGATGCTCAGCAATTTCTCTTATCGAGCGCAAAAATGAATTCTAATTTATAAGGCTAATGGTTAAACGGTCTGCATTTCTTTAATTTTCTCCCTGATCTTCCCTTCAATCTCTTTGGACAGTTCCGGATTGTCTATCAGCAATTGCTTAACCGAATCCCGGCCCTGTCCCAGTTTGTCATTATTATAGCTGAACCAGGAGCCGCTTTTCTGTACAATACCCAGCTCGGTTCCCATATCCAGGATTTCCCCGGTCTTGGAGATGCCTTCGCCGAATATGATATCGAATTCAGCCGAACGAAAGGGAGGCGCCACTTTGTTTTTTACCACTTTTACCTTCACCCGGTTACCTACAGCTTCATCCCCGTCCTTGATTTGGGTGGAGCGGCGGATATCGAGACGAACCGAAGCGTAAAACTTGAGCGCATTTCCACCGGTGGTGGTCTCCGGATTCCCAAACATGACCCCGATCTTTTCCCTTAACTGGTTGATAAAAATGCAAATCGTATTGGTTTTGGAAATAGTTGCCGTCAGTTTACGAAGGGCCTGGCTCATGAGCCGGGCATGCAAACCCATTTTACTATCGCCCATTTCACCCTCCAGCTCGCTTTTGGGAACCAGGGCGGCTACCGAATCAATAACTACTACGTCAAGGGCGCCGGATAGGATTAGCCGATCGGCAATTTCAAGGGCCTGTTCACCGTAATCCGGTTGCGATATCAAAAGATTATCGACGTCTACACCCAGTTTTTGAGCATAAGCACTGTCAAAGGCATGTTCCGCATCGATAATCGCACACATCCCGCCTTTTTTCTGGGCCTCGGCAATCACATGGGTGGCGACAGTGGTTTTACCGGAGGATTCCGGACCGTAAATCTCAACCACTCTTCCCCGGGGCAGGCCGCCGATTCCAAGGGCAACATCCAGCCCGATTGAGCCGGTAGAGATCACTTCCTGTAATACTTCGGCCTTTTCATTCATCATCATTACACTACCCTTGCCATAATCTTTTTCGATCTTGTCGATCGTAAGCTTTAATGCTTTCAGTTTTTCGTTATTGGTTGACATATCTGGGTTTTTATCTGTTTTTGCCATGATCCAAAGTTAAGTGATGACGAATGCCGGTTTAAAAAACTAATTCACATCCCAGGCTGCGCAACCGGTTTTCAAAACTAAGCAATTTAGCAAATTAAAACTAATTAATTTGGAAATATTTTTTAGGTGAAAAAAACAAAATCTGGATGTTTATCTCCCCGGGGCTTCAGGGAAAATAACGGTAGATAAGTTTTTTTTCACCGGGTCGGGACAACAACCGGGTATAACTTTAGGTCCTTAGTTTTTGGAAGCATGATTCTTTTTGGTTGCTGTTTTTACAGCAACCTTTTTATTGCCAGGCCCAATAGGCGATCAGTTGCGCGAGAATTCCCAACACCAATCCTCCATAGACTTCCAGGGGAGTATGATCAGATACAATAAAACGGGCGGTACAAACAAGCCCGCTGATCAGCAGGGCCGCCGAAACATAGAGACCAAAGCCCGTTTGGGTAAAACCCAGCAGCAGCACAAAACAAAGCATGACGCCCATGGATAGCGCATGCATACTTACTTTCATATAAATATTCGCCAGGAGGCCCAGGCTGGAAGCGATCCAGATGGCCATGGAAAAGATGATAATCTCCCGCGAAAACTGGGGTTGGTTCCTCAACACATACCACATCCAGAAATAATAAATTCCACAGGCTATATATGGTATGATCCTTTCTTTCTGTGTTTTTAAATAGATGGATTGCAAAAACCCCAGCGCTTTCGCCAGCAGGACTGTTACAAGCGGGAAAAAACTGTACATGATAAAAAACCGGAGGATGGTCAGTATTTTTTCCATCGGTGAAAAACTCGCAAACAGGTGTGGCTGTATGGTAACCAGGAACCAGGCAACATATACGGGGATGAATAAGGGATGAAAAATATAGGATAAAAATTGGGCTGCCTGCCGGATAAACGGCGGTTGTAAGGGGAAATTGGGTTGCCTGAACTCCTCTAATTCATTTTGGGGATTCACCACCAGCCGGGTACTCATATTGTATTGTTAATGATTGCTGCAAAGTAAGGGAATCTGTAAAAAGGACCTGTTTTTTGTATATTGAGATCAGTTCCAAGGGTCCTGTGCAGAAATTCATCGCCCGATTTTTTAAACCAATAATATTCTATGAAGAAAATAATCCCGGGTTTTCTTCTCCTTTTTGTTTTTTTCCAGGGTTTTGCTCAAAAGAGTAATAAGGTCAGGCTCCAGGCAGTCTATGATATGATCAAAGATGCCGGTATCGAAGCCCCGGATTTTGTCATGGCGCAGTCCATTATGGAAACGGGCTGGCTCAACTGCAAAAAATGCTGCCTGCGGGTTAATAATATCTTTGGATTTTACAAGAAGGGCAACAAATGCATGCAATTTGAATCAGAAAAGGAGTGCGTGAAATATTACAAGGACTGGCAGAAAAAACGCTATCCGAAATATTTAAAAAAACATCCGAAGGGGAGCTACTATGACTTCCTCAAATATATAGGCTATGCGGCCAATCCCCGTTATAATGCAGAACTGAAAGTATTTGTGACCTGGGTTCGAAAGAATTTGAAATGAGGAATGCCGGGAAACCCCGCGCTATTGTTTTTGCCTACAACTCTTTCCTTAACCTGGCTACCGGGATATTCAATTGTTCCCGGTATTTGGCCACGGTTCGCCGGGCAATATTGTATCCTTTTTCCTGCAATAGTTCGGTAAGCCTTTCATCACTCAGGGGTCTTTTCTTATTCTCCGCTTCGATCAGATCGCTCAGTATTTTTTTCACTTCCCTTGTTGAGACTTCTTCCCCGCTATCTGTACTCAATGATTCACTGAAGAAGAATTTAAGGCGGTAGGTCCCGAACTCCGTTTGCACGAATTTACTATTGGCTACGCGGCTCACGGTAGAAATATCGAGCCCGGTTTTTTCAGCAATATCTTTCAGGATCATGGGCCGCAGTGTCGTTTCATCGCCGGTAAGGAAAAATTCATCCTGGTGTTCCATGATCGCGCTCATGGTGCTTAATAATGTGTGCTGGCGCTGTTTAATGGCATCGATAAACCATTTGGCAGCATCGATCTTTTGCTTGATGAAGAGGACCGCTTCTTTCTGGCGCTTGTCTTTTTTAGCGCCCCGGTCATATTCTTTCAGCATATCCCGGTACCCTTCACTGATGCGCAGCTCCGGGGCATTACGGCTATTGAGTGTTAATTCCAGTTTGCCATTATTGTTGAAAATAAAGAAGTCGGGAACAACATAACTTTCCGCCTTGTTAATCTCTCCTACATTGCCACCCGGTTTGGGGTTCAGCTTAATGATCTGGAGCATGACTTCTTTTAACTGGTCTTCATCCAGGTTCAGTCCCCGTTGAATTTTTTCGTAATGTTTTTTGGTGAATTCATCAAAGTAGCGGGAGATGGCCTTCATGGCAGTATCCACGGGTTTGCCTTCATCTTTTTGCCGCTGTAATTGAATCAGCAGGCATTCCTGCAGGTCCCGGGCTGCCACGCCAGGTGGGTCAAATTGCTGTATTCGTTTAATAATCGTTTCAATTTCTTCCTCCGTGGCCATTATATTCTGGCGAAAGGCGAGGTCATCCACAATGGCCGAAGTATCGCGGCGTAAATAGCCGTCCTCATCTATACTACCCACGATTTGTTCGGCAATTTTTTGTTCTTTTTCATCCAGTTTTAGCAGTCCCAGCTGGTCCAGGAGCAATTCATAAAAACTTGTTTCTGTTTTGAAAGGCAGTTGCCGCTTTTCATCATCTTCCGGGTAGTTATCGTCCCGGAGCTTGTAATCCGCAACGTCATCATCGCTGTCCGAAACATATTCACTCACATCAATATTACCATATTCATCCTCGCTTCCGTCTCTTTCTTCATGATCATCTTCCGGATTTTCCTTGAACTCATCCACGGGTTCTTCGCTGTCATCATGTTTTTCTTCGTCCAGTTCCAGTGCGGGATTTTCTTCCAGTTCTTCTTTTATCCGTTCTTCGAGGTTGGCCGTAGGTACCTGCAGCAGTTTCATCAATTGAATCTGCTGGGGTGACAGCTTTTGCAGTAATTTCTGTTGTAGACTTTGGCTTAGGGCCATATTCCTCTCAGGTTGTTTTGTGGCTGGGATGGCTTTTCCAAAAACCCGGCCAATTATCAAAAATCAGGCCGTAAATTTACATACAAATGATTGAAGCATGTGCCAACGCCATTTTAAATTTCTTGTTGTGCTGTTTTTTATCAGTTTAGGAAAAATTTACGGGCAGGAAAAAATTCCCCAATCTGTGCCTTTTGATACCGTTTACCGTGCGGAGTATAATATTGGTAAGAACCTAAGAATCAAATCACCATTACCGAATCACTCGTATACAATCAAACAGCCAATAAGTTTCCCCCAACCGCTGTCTAAAGCTTTCTACACGGAGCAGTTGGGGTTTTTCTGTAAAAAAGAATTGGAAGTGGAAAAAAAATTGGCGATACCCCTCCGTTTCAGGCTTGGATCGCTGGCCTATGTCGATTACCTGGAACAAAAGCGTAAAGGGGTTTCTCCGGTTTTTTAGTTGAATTTATCCTTCATCAGCCAGGTTATTTTTTTCATTTCTTATCGCCAGTTTGATAATGAAGTAGCCCAAACAACCTGCCAGCAGGGAAGAGAGCAGGATGGCTATTTTGGAATACTGGATGAAAACAGGATTTTCAAAAGCCAGCAATGTGATAAAGATGGACATCGTAAATCCAATTCCTGCCAATAACCCTGCTCCTGTCAAATGTATCCAGTTCACGCCTTCCGGTATGCGCGCCAGTTTTAATTTGACGGCCAGGAATGAAAATAATAAAATACCCAATGGTTTTCCTAATACGAGTCCGGCGATAATACCCAGTGCATTCCGGCTGGATAGAACAGCCATGATGGGCGTATTAAAAAGGATGCCTGTGTTGACAAAGGCAAAGAGGGGAACGATTATGAAAGCAACCGGTATATGAAGCCAGTGCTGCAGCAACCAGGAAGGCGAACTTTCTTTACCATCTCCGAAAGGAATGGCAAAGGCCAGCAGCACACCGGTGATGGTAGCATGCACACCGGATTGCAGGAGGCAATACCACATGATAACGCCACCCAGGAGATACCAAAGCAATTGATGAACCCGTAAACGGTTCAGTATAATCAATAATGCAAAAATCCCAGCTGCTGCAAAGAGATAATTTGTTTGCAGTTCATTGGTATAAAAAAGCGCGATGATGATGATTGCGCCCAGGTCATCCATAATAGCCAGGGCGGTGAGAAATATTTTTAATGCCAGCGGCACCCGCTTTCCACCCAGCGAAAGAATTCCCAGTGCAAATGCAATATCGGTTGCCATAGGGATACCAAAACCACCTGCTGTTTCAGTACCGGCATTCAACAGGTAATGAAACAAAGCGGGCAGCAGCATACCGCCGGCCGCCGCAAAAAGCGGCAACACTGCATTTTTAAAATCCGATAACTCGCCGATATACAATTCCCTTTCGATTTCAAGCCCGACCAGAAGAAAGAAAAGGGTCATCAGCCCATCATTGACCCAATGTTCAATGCTCAGGTTAAGATCAATGCCGGCTGCACTAAAACCTGCTTTCTGATGCCAGAAATCGAAATAACCAGGGCCGGCAAACAGGTTAGCAACCACCAGGCTGACTATTGTACAAAGAATGAGTACGATTCCCGAACTTTTTTCACTGTTAAAAAATTCACTGAAAAGCCTGGAAGCAGTCATAGATTAAAAATTGGGAGAAAAGAAAAGGGATGTAGTGTTTTCACCGCGTCAATCCCGGGAAAAATGAAGTCTTGCGCATCAGTCAAAATGAAAAATCAGCCTGAACGATCAGGCGCTGATCTTTTGAGACTGCAGTACTTTTTTTATTACCTGCAGCATTTTTTCTCCTTTTTCCCGGACCTGTTCTTCGGTCCATGTCAAACTGATTGAAGTGGAAACACAGCGACTCAATATGGCATCGCTGGCTGAAAAATCTTTATTGGCTTCCGCCATTACCCTTTTGCGGGTTTCCGGGTGCAGGGCATTGAGGGTCACTGAATTTTTTAAGTGATCCCATTTGCGGATATAATGCCAGTTATTGTCATACCAATAAAAATTACCGGGAAGGATACCCTGGGCTTTCATTTCTGCAACGACGGCCCGGGTGGTTTCTACCGACGGAAGAAACCAACTGATAAAGGTGCAGGAATCACCTTCCGGATCAGGTACGCGGCGAAAAGAAATTTCCGGTACCGTCGATAATAACTCTTTTAATATGCCATGGTTTTTTTTCTGGATGGTAAGGAATTCACGGAGCCGCTTTATTTGCGCTAAACCCACTGCTGCATGTAATTCGGAGATCCGGTAATTGTACCCGATAAAGGGATGCAGGTCGGCACCCCGGTCCACACCTTTATGATCGTGTCCATGGTCCGTATATCCGTCGGATTTAATGTATAGCTCTTCCTGATTAGTCATTACAACCCCGCCTTCGGCGCAGGTCATCGTTTTTACAAAATCAAAACTAAAAGTGCCGGCATCGCCGATAGTACCCAGACTTTGGCCTTTGTAAGTAGCGCCAATACTCTGACAGGCATCTTCCAGCAACAGGAGTTTATGTTCTTTACAAATGGAGACCAGCGCATCCATATCCGCCATACTGCCACACATATGGACAGGCATCACTGCTTTCGTTTTAGCGTTTATGGCTTTACGAACAGCTGCGGGGTCAAGCGTTAAGGTATCATCCACATCAACCAATACCGGGATGGCGCCCACACTCAGGATGGCTTCAAAAGAAGCTACGAAAGTAAAACTCGGGGTGATCACTTCATCTCCATAGCCGATACCCAGCGCACTCAGGGCCGTCGAAAGGGCGGAGGTACCGCTGGAAGTCAGCTGCGCATAACCGCAACCAAATGTTTTACAAATGGCCGCTTCCAGTTCTTTGGCTTTCCAGATCCCTTTACGGGCAAGGTCAAAACCGTAGCGCATCAGGATCCCTGTATCCAGTACATCGTTCACTTCTTTTCTTTCTTTGTCGCTCCAGAGTTCGTAACCGGGCATAAAAATTATTGTTGATTGATAAATAAGCCCTGCTATTGGCTTTTACTATTGAAACGCAAAGATAATTAACCGTGGGGATCGTCAGGGTTTGTAAAACTGCCATTTCCCATCGGGCTGAACCAGGATTGCGATCTCACTCAATTCGCTTTCAAGATTGTTTTTGCCTACAGCCGTTATCAGATAACGGTAGGAATAATCCCGGGAAGCAAGCGTATCAGTCATAGTAAAACCATCCGGTTGCATCACAAAACGGGAAATGAACTTAGGTTGGTTACCGAAAGGTTCTGTATCAGCTTGCGGAGCGTATTTGTAAACAACATAATACTTAATGGGAATCAGGTTCCGGGGATCGGGTTTTACGGAAAAACTGATCACTGAATCCCGGGTCAGTGTTTTTTCTACCAGGGGAGCCCAGGGTTTTTCATTATCAATCCAGCGCATAGGAGGCAGGAGTGCGGGGTATTTATAATAATTATTCCGGAGGCTGTCATTCCAGCCGTTGGGATTATTGTTAAACGATTTACTGCTGAAATAAATACTCCCCTGTACATTGGGGTAGCGGCGCAATAATTTGATCTGATTGGGGAGCTCAGCCGGGTTTTTCCAGGCAGCATTCCGCTCGTTGACCCTGTAGATGCCATGGCCAATATAAATATGTTTTCCATAACTATGCTGGCTCCACCAGGCCAACATTTTTTCATAGGCAATCTTTTCATGCCCGATCTCCAGGTAAAGTTGGGGGGTCACATAATCGATCCATCCTTTTTGTAACCACAAAAGGATATCTGCATAGAGGTCATCATAATTTGTTTGGCTGGCCTGGCTGTCGCTACCCCGGGGATCTTTGTCTTTGTTGCGCCAGACACTGAATGGTGAGATCCCAAAACGCACATGCTTTTTTTCCTCCTTGATGGCCTTGCCCAGTTTGCGGATAATGGAATCCACATTGCTTCTTCTCCAGTCTTCCTTATTTAGAGTGCTGCCTGACCTGGCATAAGAGGCAGCATCGGGAAATTCCCGGCCTGCAATCCGGTAAGGATAAAAATAGTCATCCATATGGATGGCGTCGATATCATAACGCTTTACAATATCACGCACCACATTTACCACAAATTGCTGGGCTTCCTTGTTAGCGGGATCAAAATATTTTTTATCACCATAGCTCAGGAACCAGTCGGGGCGGGTGCGGGTAATATGATGGGAAGCAATGGACGCAGAGCCAATATTGAAGTTAGCCCGGTAAGGGTTGAGCCAGGCATGAAATTCCATACCTCTTTTATGCGCTTCCCTGATCATGAACTGGAGAGGATCATAGTAAGGGGAAGGGGGTCTTCCCTGTACCCCGGTCAGCCATTGACTCCAGGGTTCATACTGCGAGGGGTAAAATGCATCGGCAGCAGGCCGCACCTGGACGATAACAGCGTTCATACCATTTCGTTGGTGCAGGTCAAGTTGCCGGATAAAATCCGCTTTCTGGGCTTCCGGGTTGCTGACACCCCTGGCAGGCCAGTCTATATTATCAACAGTGGCAATCCACACACCGCGAAATTCATATTTGGGTTGAGCTTGCAGGCAGAAGGAGAATAGGGTCAATAATATAAATGAAGTGACGGATCTTTTCATGTTTTCTGTTTGGTAAACCCGGTAGGCTTTTGATGGTTCGCACTTCCGGCATCAATTGAATCCTGTAAAATTAGGCTATTCGCTGTTACGGATCTTATCGAGCAGCTCGCTGAGTGTGGCTGCCTCCTTTTCTGTAAGATTGCTGAGCACCCCATCGATCTCGTCCTGGCGGGCATCCAGCCTTTCGAGAAGTTTTTTTCCTTTATCCGAAATAATAACATCCACCAGGCGGCGGTCTGTTTTACAGGTCAGTTTTTTTACCAGTCCCTTGGCGATAAGCCTGTCTACGATCCGGCTGGTATCACTCATTTTTTCCAGCATCCGCTCCCGGATCTGTAAGGTAGAAAGAGGTTGGGGAAAGCTGCCCCGCAGGATCCGGAGGATATTGAATTGCTGAGGGGTGATGTCCTCTGAATCAAAAATCGTTTTGGTTTTATCACGCATCCAGCCCAGGGTATAAATCAGGTTGATCCCGGCCTTTTGGTACACATTCCGGAATTTGGCCTGTTGTATGTCTTTATCAATACCCATTTCAAGTGCTTGCATATACCACGGCTGTTTAATGATTGGTTATTCTCATTTCAGTCTGTGGTTAGTAAAAGTAAAAAGTTTCGGGCTAAGCTGGTGGCCCGGCCCAAAACTTTCTGAATGAACTGTCTGCTTCAGCGGTTTAATTGTTGTAGTAGAATTTCTCCTCTACCACCCGTCCATTTTTCCAGCGCTGCACAGCCAGTTGGCGGTAGGTCCGGGTTCCGTAATCTTTATGGTCAAAATCCATCCACCATTCCGTAACGGCCAGGTCATCGCTGACCACCGTATTCAGCACTTTGGCCCCGCGAAAAGCGGTCAGCCCGTTCACAAAGGATTCTTCGTACTGGCGGTTCACATCCTTGCCCACCCGGGCCGGGTAATCGTTGTCCTGCATCACGACATCATCGGCATAAAATTTTTCAAAAGCTTCGAGGATTTTTCCTTCCAGGACCATTTGGTTGAGCTGGTCAACGCTTGTTCTTAAATCAGACATGGTATAAGTTTTTAGTGTGTGATAAATGATAAAACAAAATTAATGTTTAAACATTGAATAATCCAAATTTATTCCATCTAACTCCTGTTTTTAGGATTTCTTTAAACCCATGCAGCTAAAAAACTGTTAATACCCTCTTTGTGGTATTGGGTTGTTTTTCCCAAATCAGTTTTTTTGTAATGAAATCAGTAAACCAAACCATTTAACCTTATTCCATGAAATTGTTTTCTGAATCCTTCCGCCACTTTTTCGAAGGCTTTGCTTCCTTTTATACCACGATTTACAAAGAGTTGAAAGGCTGGTGAACCAGGAGAGAAAAGAGTATAAAGAGATTAAAGAGGTTAGTTTGTAACCTCTTTTTTTTTGTTGTTCTGAGATCAAACTTTGAATGCATCCCGCATAAATGAGGGGGAACCGGTAAACCGCTTTTTCTCCCTCACTCCTTTTCCCTCTTTGCTCTCAATTCAGCAGCCAGTTTGAAAATAGTAAACAGGTGATGGGCTTCGTGCAGGAGGAAAAAATTCAGCCATTGCACCAAGTT
>DASUMO010000609.1:0-2992 GCA_036277695.1 Chitinophagaceae bacterium | reverse complement strand
AAAAATTGAGTTAGGATTGGAAAGAGTAAGGGCAAGGGCCATGGCTATGCAGGAATCGGATGAGCTGGCAGCACTGGTGGCCACCGTTTTTAAAGAATTGACCCGCTTGGATTTTACCCTGACAAGCTGCATTATCTGGATTCATGACCCGGAAACTGCTTCCAATACACTTTGGATTGCCAGCGCTGGACTGAACAAGCTGGCGAAGCCCTACCTGGTTCAGCCTTTTCATCATGATTTTTTCAGATCCATCAATCATGCATGGAAGGCAAAAGATCCTAAATGGGTGTATACATTAACGGGCCCGGAAAAGAAAAATTTTGAAAAAGCATTCTTTAAGGAAATTCCCGACCTGCCGGAGGCTTTGCGAAAAGCACTGAAAATACCCAGGCAGGTTGTATTCTCTGCGTCGTTCAACAATTTCGGCGCCCTTGAAATTGTGGAAACAGTAGCATTGACCGCTGAAAAGTTTGAAATACTCCATCGTTTCGGAAACGTATTTAATACAAGCTATACCCGTTTCAATGATTTAAAAAAAGCAGAAGCCCAGGCCAGGGAGGCGCAGATCGAAGCGGCGCTGGAAAGAGTAAGGGCCAGGGCCCTGGCTATGCACAAGTCAGAAGAATTAAAGGAAGTTGCCCTGGAGTTGAGAAATCAAATGGGATTGATCGGCCAAAAGAATCTTGAAGTCTGCGCCATTCACCTTTATGAAGAAGATGAAAAATATTTTGAATCCTGGTTCGCTATCCGACCGCCGGGAGATGAAAAAAAACTTTACCAGGGACATTCAAGATTTCCCAAGAAAGGAATAAAAATAGTGGATGAAATGATGCAGCGCTATGCTGAAGGAAGTAAAGATTATGACATTGTAAATGAAGGTGAAAAAGCTGTTGAATGGTTCGGAATATTAAGGGAAAATGAACCGGAGGCATATGCCCTGATCAGTCAATCTTTTGGAAATACACCTATTCACCAGCTGAAAGCTTATTGGGCCATTGCTGATTTTTCGGGCGGGTCGCTGATAATGGTTACTTACTCCCGGGCAGATGAAACTTCCCGCAATCTTTTACGCCGGTCTGCCAATGTTTTTGAAATGGCCTATACCCGTTTCCTGGATTTGAAAAAAGCCGAGGCACAGGCAAGGGAGGCAAAAATTGAAGCTGCACTGGAAAAAGTGCGGGCTAAGGTCATGGCGATGAACAGTTCAAAGGATCTCACTGATACATCACTGGTCTTTGGGGAACAATTAAGAAAACTGGGAATTGACTGGCAGTTCTCTTATTTCTGGCTGATTGAAACAGATAAAGATGAAAATACGTTCTGGATAACCTGGCCGGATAATAAAACCAGTACCACCACCTATTCCTTAGCAGAAGCTGATGAAAGTTTCAGGGAATGTATCATCGCCTGGCAGCGGCAGGATAAAATACATGCCAGCTTCATAGCCCCGGAAGCGATAGCGGAATGGCTCCATACTTTTGAACGGATAACTGCAGATGCAGGCGGTGCAGCACTGGAAATTATGCAGCCGGGTAATTTTAAAGAAGGGGTTTATTACTATGATGCCATGATCAGGTTCGGTTCTTTTGGCATACTGACAAACCGGCCGATCAATGACGAAGAAAAAAATATTCAAAGCCGCTTTGCGGTGGAATTTGAAAGAGCCTATACCCGGTTTCTTGACCTGCAAAAAGCCGAAGCACAGGCACGGGAAGCCAGGATTGAAGCGGCATTGGAAAGAGTGAGAAGCAGGACCATGGCTATGCAGCATAGTGATGAGCTGAAAGATGCCGCCAATTTATTATTCCGGCAGGTTAAGGATCTGGGTATTCATGCCTGGAGTGCCGGCTATGGTACCTGGCTGGATGGATACAAAGCCTGCACCCTGTACATGAGCAGTGAAGACCAGATGCAGGTGCCTTTTATTTATCCGCATACAGAAGACCCGGTTTCCATCCGTTTTGCCGAGGGCGCTGAAAAAGGACTGGCACTGTATGTGGAAGAAATGGGAGGTGAAGCGTTGGCCTCGCACTACCGGTATATGCGCAGCCTGCCCCTGGTTGGGGAGATGCTGGAAGAAATTCGTAAAGCCGGTTTTGATGTTCCCCGGTTCCAGGTCTTTCATGTAGCCTATTATTCCCACGGTTACCTCTTGTTTATTACATACGAACCGGTGCCGGAAGCCCATACTATTTTCAAGCGCTTTGGCAATGTATTTGAACAAACCTATACCCGTTTTCTTGACTTGCAGCAAAAAGAAGAACAGGCCATGCGGCTCAGGGAAGAAAAAATGAAACTGGAACAAACCCTGGCTGCATTGCAGGCTACACAGAAACAACTGATACAGGCGGAAAAAATGGCTTCGCTGGGTGAACTCACAGCCGGCATTGCCCATGAGATCCAGAATCCATTAAACTTCGTCACCAATTTTTCGGAAGTAAGCAATGAGCTGATACAGGAAATGGTAGAGGAGGTGGAAAAAGGTAACTACAAAGAGGCAAAAGAAATAGCCGGAGATGTGATGCAAAACCTGGAAAAAATAAATTTCCACGGCAAAAGAGCAGACGGAATTGTAAAAGGAATGCTTCAGCATTCACGAAACAGCTCGGGAACCAGGGAACCAACGGATATCAATGCCCTTGCCGATGAATATTTGCGCCTCTCCTATCACGGGCTTCGGGCCAAAGACAAATCCTTTCATGCAAAACTTGAAGCGGATTTTGACGCCACAATTGAAAAAGTCAATGTGATGCCACAGGATTTGGGCCGGGTGATCCTCAATTTAATCAATAATGCTTTTTATGCGGTAGGTGAAAAGAAAAAGCAAAGTAAAAACGGGTATGAACCGACCGTTAGCGTCCGCACTAAAAAACAGGATAATAAAATTGAGATTAAAGTTAAAGACAATGGTAACGGGATACCACAGAAGCTAATGGATAAAATCTTCCAGCCTTTTTTTACCACCAAGCCCACCGGGCAGGGTACGGGTTTG
>DASUMO010000608.1:0-3116 GCA_036277695.1 Chitinophagaceae bacterium | reverse complement strand
GGATAGCCTGGAAGAGATCCATGAGAATAAGGAGCAGATTGAAATTTCAAGGGCTTATGAGCGAATGCCCAACCCGGCACTGCTGGCTACCCAGGAGTTTATGGATGATAAAGTTTACTTCCGCAAGGGGGAAGATGAGCTGTTTAGCTGATATTTTCCCGGAATAATAGTTGATTGGCGACCCTGTTCTTTGGAGAGGGTCGCTTTTAGTTTCTATCCTTAAATGGTATTTTTGAGTTATGCTGGAAGGCAGGAAAATATTATTGGGTATTAGCGGCAGCATCGCGGCCTATAAGTCTGTTTACCTGGTAAGGCTGCTGGTAAAAGGTGGAGCCGAGGTGAAAGTAATCATGACCCCGGCCGCCAGGGACTTTGTTTCACCACTGACCCTTTCCACGCTTTCCAAAAACCCTGTATTAACCGACTTGTTTGATGAACAAAGCTGGTCTAATCATGTGATGCTGGGCAGATGGGCAGATGTGATGCTGATCGCACCGCTGAGCTGCAATACCCTGGCCAAAATGGCTAATGGCCAATGTGATAACCTCTTACTGGCAACCTGGTTATCGGCCACCTGCCCCGTTGTAACAGCCCCGGCTATGGATGAAGATATGTGGCATCACCCAGCCACTAAAAGCAATTTAAAGCGAATAGAATCTTTCGGTAATACGATAATACCCGTGGAAAAAGGAGAACTGGCCAGCGGGCTTTTTGGAGAGGGAAGGATGGCAGAACCTGAACAGATCCTTCAATACCTGCGGGATAATTTTTTTTTGAGCAGACCACTGGCAGGTAAAAAAGCCCTGGTAACAGCAGGACCCACATACGAACCCATCGACCCGGTTCGTTTTATCGGCAATCATTCTTCCGGGAAGATGGGCATTGCGATCGCAACTGAATTATATCAGCGGGGCGCGGAAGTTACCCTGGTTATCGGTCCTTCACAGCAGGAACTACCGGCAAATGGCATTGCGATCAGGAAAGTAACAACTGCAGAAGAAATGTTTAACGCCTGCGAGAAGGTGTTTGGCGACATGGATATTGCTGTGATGTCGGCGGCAGTTGCAGATTACAGGCCGGTACAACCCGCGACAGAGAAGATCAAGAAAAAAGAAAAAGAGCTTTCGCTGGAACTGACCAAAACAAGGGATATATTAAAAAGCCTGGGCGAAAAGAAAAAGAAAGGGCAGGTGTTGGTAGGCTTTGCCCTGGAAACCACGAATGAAAAAGCCAATGCCCTGGAAAAACTGGCTAACAAAAACGCCGACCTGGTGATCCTAAATTCACTAAATGATAAAGAGGCGGGTTTTGGACTGGATACCAATAAGATCACTATTTTCGGCAGGGCTGGCGAAGAATTACATTTCGATGCCAAGTCAAAAAAAGAGGTGGCAAAAGATATTGTTGATACTTTAATCCGGATATATTATGCTTAAAAAGCTGGGTGGGTTTATTTTATTGGGGATGATCTGCATCAGTGCAGGTGCGCAGGAAATACAGGCACGCCTCACCGTAATGACCAATAAGATCAGTACAAATATTGATAAGAAAATATTCCAGACCCTTCAAACCGGTCTCACCAATTTTGTAAACAACCGCAAATGGTCCACCGATGTATTTGCTCCCAACGAAAAAATTCAGGTGAATTTCCTGCTCAACGTCGACCAGGAGCTGGGGAATAATGTATACAGGGCTAAACTGACGGTACAGGCAGCAAGGCCGGTGTATAATACTACGTATGATTCACCTATCATTAATTTTATTGACGATGATATTGTATTCCGGTATATAGAATTTCAACCCATTGAATTCAATGAAAACAGGGTACAGGGGAATGATCCCCTGGCGGCCAACCTGCCTGCAATCCTCGCTTTTTATGCCAACCTGATCCTGGGCCTGGATTACGATTCCTTTTCCCTCAGGGGCGGCGATCTTTATTTTAAAAAAGCCTGGAATATTGTGAACAATGCCCCGGAAAGCAGGGATATTACCGGCTGGCGTTCCTTTGAAAGCCTGCGCAACCGCTACTGGCTGGCCGAAAACCTGAACAATAACCGCTTTACCCTGATCCATGATGCTTTGTATGCTTACTATCGTTCCGGCCTGGATATTTTTTACAACAATGAAGACGAGGGGCGGAACGGGATCCTGAATTGCCTTAATTTTCTCAATACGATCAATTCGGAAAATCCTAATTCCATGCTGATCCAGTTTTTCTTCCAGGGAAAAAGTGCCGAACTTGTTAAAGTCTTCAGTAAGGCCAATGGCGAAACCAAAAGCCGCGCAAAAGATATCCTTACCAAACTCGATATCACCAATACGCAGGCTTATAAAGAATTAAGATGATCCGCGTTATTACCATGTTCTTTTTCCTGCTGATCATTGGTTGTTCGGGGAAAAAAAAAGTTCCTGCCGGTATACTTCCTCCCCGGCAAATGGAAACTGTATTATGGGATATGATCAGGGCCGATGAGTTTTTACGCGATTACGCTTTAAAAGATACTTCCCTGGAGGATACACTGGAAAGGATCAGGCTCTATGAAAGAGTATTCCGGATTAATAAAACTACCCGCGAACAGTTTGATACCAGTTTTTCCTGGTACCGGAAAAACCCGGTTTTACTGAAAGAAATGCTGGACACTTTATATGCAAGAAACCAGGTGAACCAGGAACAACTTTATAAACCCGCAGAACCGGACAGCTCCACCAGGCCTGGTTTCAGGAAAAAAATCATGAAACCAGAATAATACCGTTACCCTTTTTATCCCTCTAACTTCCCTAATTTAGCCCACAGATTTTTTTATATGAATAAAGTTGTTGCCAATGCCGGTGAAGCAATAGCCGATATCAACGACGGGGCCGTATTAATGTTGGGTGGTTTTGGGCTCTGTGGCATCCCCGAAAACTGTATTGCAGCCCTGGTAAAAAAGGGAGTCACCAACCTCACCTGTATTTCCAACAATGCAGGAGTGGATGATTTTGGAATTGGACTGCTCTTACAGCGGAAACAGGTAAAGAAAATGATTGCATCTTATGTAGGAGAGAACGCTGAGTTTGAAAGGCAATTATTGAGTGGTGAACTGGAAGTGGAGTTGATACCGCAGGGCACCCTGGCC
>DASUMO010000607.1:0-3449 GCA_036277695.1 Chitinophagaceae bacterium | reverse complement strand
TGTTGATTCCATTTTGGATTTGCCGCTTACAGCGAACGACACATAAGGACCACCGCCCACAAAAAACTTTGTGCTGCCTTTTGTGCTGTACAATACATTCACCGGCAATTGTACATAATGCAGATTTAGTTTGGCCTCTGTCCTGATCTCATCGATCTCACCGGGCAAACCAGGTAAGGTGGCTTTCAATGTAATGCCATTTTGCTGGTAATTCAGTCCTGTTCGAATTAAAAGTCCGGGGTTCACGGTGATATCGGCTACGATACCGGCGCCGGGCATTACCCTCGCTTTTTTTGATAAAGCAAAAAAATCAGTAGCATCGAGATTGGCATCGCTGAGATTACCCGTGCCCTGCACGCCGATCGCTACTTGTGAAAATGCACTGCAGGCAATTGCCAGCCCGATCAAAAGGGAAAAAAATTGTTTCATGGTCTAAGGTTTAATGATAATGGTTAAGAATAAATAGTTATAAGCCGAATACAAGACCTGCGAGCAGGGAGATAAAACCCGCGATGTTCACAGCCTGTCGAATATGGTAGATCGAAAACCATTTGGAACGAACCTGCTGCCAGTTAGCGGGGTACTGGCTGGTTGACCAGCTATTGATGGTTTTGTTGATGGGAATATTGCCTTTGAGTGCAATCGCTATATCAATCACGAGGGCAATCAATGCGATTACTGAACTGATAAAAAGTATACCGTTGGGATTCACGATTGAGAATGCAGTGAGCAGGATCGAGGCCGCCAGGGCCGTATAATAGACCAGGCTGAGCCGGGACTGCAACTCCGCATCGATCAGCTTGCGGGTTTCAATATAGGAAGTTGCCTGCATTTTCTTGCTGGCATTAGAAAGGGCCAGGATATAAAAAAAACTCTGGCCAACAATGAAAGCATACATCAGCAGCGTGATGAATAAAGTTATCTTGATCAACATGGTTTAGGTTTTTTGGTGCCGCAAAATAGAACTGGTATCAAACCGGGGAAAGCGAAGGCTGACTGGATTGTCGAGAAGCGGGGATGAACTGCGTTAACAATTTTTTTAAAAGTGAAGGTTTACAGTAATCCTCTCTCCACGAATAATGCAATCGGTTACAAAGGAGAAATCCGAAAGGAAAATAACTACTCTTCCGTAAAATAATTCCCCAGGAATACCTGCCGGATGGCGCCTGCATAAGCTTGCACGCTGTGATTGCAATGGCGTTGCCGGAGAGGGTCGGGATAATCACCGGGCCTTTTGCTGCCAGGGAACTCAATGGTGATCACCCGGATGGCATTACGATCGTTGCCGGGATTAGCCGGATCCTTTACCGCAGTAGTAGCCCAGCTGCCTAATGAAATTCCTGTACCGCGGCCGGCTCCCGGTGCAGAACCGTTGAAATTCCTTTTTTGAAACAAACCCCTTGCAACTGGTGCGGGGTCTTTATAATACAAAGCATTCGGTCTACCGTTTACCCTGTTGCCGGGTGCCTGACCGCCCATTTCTTCTGCAGTTTTTGCCATCATGACTGAAAGGCTGCTATCGGTTTCATAGCCGAGTGCCATACTTTTTTCATCCGTTCGCGGATCGGCAAAAAAACCTGCATAGTCCCTGTTCCGTATAGCATGCACACTGGCGATCCGTTGTGGTTTAAAAGCCTGGATCAGCTGCAGGAACCAACTGTTTTCATTCTCGATCAACCTGCCCGTATGATCTTTTTGATGCAGCTCATCCAGGCAATGACCAGGTGTAGGCATTTGCCGGTTGGGATCAGCGGCCCGGGCAAAACTGTAGCGGCCAATATTTTTTTCACTTCCTATCTCGTTGGCAAAGAGGATGGCCCTGGCAGCATTATCAGGGAATAAACAAGGTATAACAATGACATTGTAGAAAATCTGCTGGCCCTCCTGTAACTGCCGTATCAATTCGCCGGTTATTGCAATTGATGATAATTCAGAACCGTGTACGCCACCCACTACGATTGCATTTAGATCACTGGTACCGGGAAAATAATAAGCTTCCACGCTTCTTCCCTGCCGGGTACTGCCCAGTACAAACTGCGCAGCTTTTTTTTCCAGCAATAACTGTTTTAGTTTTTCTGTAAAAAAAGGAGTTCGGTTATCACCTGGACCACCTGCATTGACCTTTTCCTTTTTTGCAGAGCCGGCCAGGGCGGTAATAGCCACCAGCAATAGTATGGGCAAAAGCCAGCGCATTGAATGAAAAAGATGAGGCTTGTTTGAAAGAATTATTTAACGCAGGAAGCTTGTTTTATATGGATTAGCGTTTTACAAATTCAACCCGGCGGTTCAGTGCTTTTCCTTCCCTGGTTTTATTATCGGCAACGGGTTGTGTCTCGCCTTTGCCATCCGTCTCGATCCTTGCGGCATCAATGGCAAATGCTGTTACCAGCATTTCTTTTACTGCGGCAGATCTTTTCCGGGATAATTCCATATTGGCATTCTCGTCGCCGTCGCTGCTGGTATGACCGATCACGCTTACCTGAATCGCAGGATTATCTTTCAATACGTTCGCGATTTCTTTCACCACAGCATAGGATTCGGGTTTGATCACGGCGCTTTGGAAATCGAAAAGAATACCTGTAGTAGAAAATTTACCCTCTTCCACCAGTTTATGCCGGGTATCGGGTTTACCGGTAGCCACTTTGAGATTGCTGATAAAAACTGCATATTGGTCTTCGGGATAATTCGTATGACTTAGTTCAAAATAAAGCTGGTTCATGATATGCTCGGTGGGAACTCCCTTGGGCACATCAAATACTTTTTCTTCGTTGATCCAGATCCGGCAGCGTTCTTTTTGCACCTGGATAGCCACATGCACCGGTGTACCATACCATTTTTCCAGGGATTCAAATCCCTTGGGTGTTCCCTGGAACCAGCCACCGCCATTGACATAGGAAGCTAAATTGACACGGGTGGAGCGGGACTCCCCGGGGTAAATCGTTCCGGTTAGTGCAGCATTTTTCCGGTAGCCACGGAGAAAATTATTGCCTCCATTAGGTTCATCTTTGCTGGCAAAAAAACCAAAGCGGAGTTCCGGATAGCTCCAGCCATTATTTTTCAAGCGGAAGATCACATCGAATTCTGCTGTATAATTTTCCCCGAACTCTTTCTGGTTGCTACTGAGGTAAATAAAATTTTTGTGAAGCCGGAGCCAGTTGCCCGGATATTTATCCAGCGTAACAACCTCGCCCGAACCACTGGTATTCCAGCCGGTGGGTAATTCGCCTATGGCCTCGCCCTCAAAATTATCGTAATACAAAACCTGCTCGCCCGGAATAAAATCATAACGGGAAAAGGTTTGTAAACCGGGCTCAGCTGCCGGGGTAGCAGGAGAAGTAGCCGCCGGTTGATCAGTTGATACGGGGGCAGTTGTTTTTTTGCCTTCGATTTCGTCCAGCGATTTATCAATCTCGCTGTCTACTTTCTGGTCGGCTCTTTGTTTAGTCTTG
>DASUMO010000606.1:0-9109 GCA_036277695.1 Chitinophagaceae bacterium | reverse complement strand
GGGTTCAGCACATTCCCAACTAATACCTTTCTGGAGTGAAAAACTGGGAAAACAAAAAATGCGGGCCCGTCAACTTTCCAGAAGGGGAGGTAACCTGGTTTGCGAACAAAAAGGCGAACGCGTGATCATGGGTGGTCAATGCGTGTTTTATATGAAAGGTGAAATTGACATCTAAACTGAGCAGGAGTAAGCATTATTCCAGGAATCGATCCTGCCAGGCAGGGCCGGGCAACATACAGGAATCCCGTTTTCCAAACCATTTATAACGGTTACGGGCAACCCAGTTGTAAACCGCATCCCGTATAAAAGGAGGGATGATAATAAAAATGTAGAGTAAGGACCAGCCAGCTCCCAGTTTTTTCAACATACGCAGAACAGCTGTAGATCGGGTATAAACCTTGTTGTTTTCCAGCAATACAAACGAATTTGGTTCATTTTGGGCTATCTCGTATTGTTGTAAAAGGGCCTGCCCGGTCCTGCCCTGCAGGGAAGCAAATTTGAATTTTTTTTTCCTGTCATGCCGGAGTATAAACTGTACACTGCGGCTGCAAAGATTACAGACACCATCAAACAACACAATGGATAGATGATTCACTTCGCAAATTTACCAGTCTTCCTGTTTTTTTGAAAGAATCGGCTTACTCCCTGCCTGCTCACTGGAAAAACCAGGCTATATTATGGGCTAACTTGTGGATTAATTGTACACTGTGGAATTGGATTTTAATAAAATCGGCAGGAATTTTAGATAAAATGAATGCTTATGAAAATCTCAATTTGCCTTGCGGCTTTTTTTATTTCATTTGATAGCAGTGGACAAAATGTAGGTATCGGCAATGTGTCTCCTTCCGAAAAACTGGACGTAAACGGTAATATCAATGTTACCGGTACCATTAAAGCGAATGGAACAGATGGCCAGCCCAACCAGGTATTGATGAAGAATGGCAATGGAGTTTTAGCCTGGGGCGATCTCTGTGAATTTAAGAATATGGCGATTTTCAGGACAGGTTCCGGAACATGGAACATACCGGCGGGTATAACCCGTTTTGTTGCCGAGGTTTGGGGAGGCGGAGGTGGTGGGAACTGGTTTGCAGGTGGTGGTGGAGGGGGTTATATCAGGGCGCTCTTTACAGTAGATCCTGGTGCCACGAGTGCCGGTTATAGCATTGGCCTGGGAGGAAATTCGGGAAGCGGAGGCCTGGCCGGAAGCGGTAATCCCAGCACAGTGACATACGATGGTATAACAGTTACAGGTGCCGGAGGAGCAGGTGCGAATTATAGTAGCGGAACTACTACGATTGGCGCGGGCGGAGATTATTCGGTTACAGCAGGATTTACTTCTTATGCAGGTGTTACCGGATCACCCGGGCAGTCGCTTGAACACGAGGCAGCGCAATCTTCATCAACTGCATTTTTTGAATTCTGCAAAGGAGGCAGAGGAGGAGATGCAGGCAATGCGACAGGAACAGGAGGCATAGGTGCTTATTCAATCATTGCTTCCAATGGAGCCCTGTCGAGGTTGACGCAAAAGACAAACGGCCTTCAACCTGGCGGCGGCGGCGGTTCGGGGTATCAAACATTATTGATCGTTTCCCCCAGTGTAACCAATGGCGCATTGGGCGGCAATGGCCTGGTTATTTTCCGGTATTAATAGCATACGATTTAAAAGCAATTATATGAGAATATTTACCTGTTTGTTCATACTTGTTTTAACTAGTTATTATTCTTCTGCCCAGGTAGCCGTTTCTTCCACACCTGCCTCACCCGATAATAGCGCTATGGTGGATATCCGCGCTACGGACAAAGGGTTGTTGATTCCCCGCATGACAACCGCACAACGGACTACCATTAGCTCACCGGCTGATGGACTGCAGGTATATGACACCGATACAAAAAGTATCTGGGTGTATAATACGGGCGGGAGTCCCGGCTGGCGCGAACTCGCAGTAAAGGATAAAGTGGCTTTCCGGGCTTATGCTACCATCGACCAGCTGTTTACAGGTTCCAGCCCGATGAATTTTGCCGGGGAGAGTTTTGACGAAGGAAGTGATTTCCATTCCGATTTCGGTTATTTCGAGGCTCCTTCCTCTGGTATTTACAGTTTCCAGGCGAATGCTTCCGTCAATAACAGCGGCGCTTTTTACCAATTCAGCGTATACCTTACACCGGCCGGTGGCGGGTCCAGCAACCGCATCATGACCAATATCATTCGTCCCTCCACAACTGGGTATATCGTGGCAACACACATGAGCTTTACGTTAAAGCTGAATGCAGGAGAAGATCTCCGGCTCTGGATCGAGCCGCTTGGAAATGCGACGGTCAAAGGTGGTTCCGATTATACGTGGTGGTCTGGGTTTAAAGTATTCTGAGCGCGCTATCAGAACTTGTAATACTCTTTCATCTTTGCCAGCAACTGGTCACGTTTCCGGCGCGACACTTCCACTTCCTGCCTGTTGGAGAGGATCACGCTGCCTCCTTCACCGCGCAGGTATTCTTTAACATGCAGCAGGTTCACGAGATAAGATTTATGGATACGCACAAATCCTGAGTCGGCCAATAATTCTTCATATTCAAACATCGATTTAGCGGTACAGATTGTTTGTTTATTGGTAAAATGAAAATGGGTATAATTACTGGAAGCTTCGGCATAAAGGATCTCATCGAGTTCAACCACCTGGAAACCTTTAAGGGAAGGGATACAAAGCCGCATGGTCTTTGGCGTTTGCCGTTGCTGCACATTATAGAGAAAAGTGTCTATATTCTTATGACCTGATTTTTCCATGATCCTTGTTTTAGCCCTTTGCACGGCGTTTACCAATAAATCTTCGTCCACGGGTTTGAGCAGGTAATCAATGGCGCTGAAATGGAAAGCCTCGATCATGTATTCATTATGCGCTGTTACAAAAATGGTTTCAAATCGCTGGTCTTTTAATTCCCGCAGGAAATCAAATCCATCTTTACCGGGCATGGCAATATCGAGCAATACCAGGTCCGGCTTTAACTGGTTTACTTTTTCCAGGGCCGAGTCGGCATTATTGCAGGACGCAACGATTTGAACCTCGGGGCAATTAAGTTCCAGCATGCGTTGCATCGATACCAACCCGGGCAATTCATCATCTACCAGTATAGCTTTTAATATTTGTGAACTCATAGGTTTGTGGTTTTGATGGGTAAATGCAGGGTAACGATGGTACCAGTCGGGCCGGTTGGCGATAGCTGGGACCTGTCTTCAATTGTCAGGGAGCATTTCATATTGTATTTTTCGTTCAGCAGCAGTATACGCTGCCTTACATTGGCAATCCCCAATGAATGGTGGGTGTGTTTGGATTCTTTATGCTTTAAAGAACTGTCAATGCCAACCCCGTTATCGTCAATAATACAAACGAGGTCATCATCTTTCCGGAAGAAACGGATATCAATCTGTAACAGGGCCTGCCCTGGCGAAAGGCCATGCCAGATTGCATTTTCAATAAAAGGCTGGATCAGCATGGGAGGTATAAAAATTTCTTCCGGCTGCAAGGACTGATCTATATCGATCGAATAAGTAAAATGACTGGTCCTGATCTGTTCCATTTCAAGGTAACGATACAGGTAGTCGATGGTCTGGTGAAGGCTGATAAATGACTTGGAGGACTGATTGAGCGTGATGCGGATTAACTGGGCAAATTTACTCAGGTAACGCGAGGCTTTTTGATTATCATTTTCCAGGATCATTTGCTTAATACTGTTCAGGCAATTGAATACAAAATGCGGATTCATTTGCGAATGCAGGGCTTTCATTTCCGTTTGCACCAACTGCTTGTCGAGATTTGCCTGCTTGTTGATCTGCCTGATACGCAGCCGGTATAAATACCCCGCTACCATAGCCAATACGAAGAAGATGATCGTAAAGAACCAGGCAGTTTTATGAAAGGGCGGTGTGACCGTGATCATCAGTTCGCGGTTTTGCTCCGGCCATTTATTATCCCATGAATAACATTTTACCTGCATTTGATAGTCCCCGGGCGAAATATTGGTCAGTAAGATGGATTGCTGTGTGCCGATATCTATCCAGTTGGTATCTTGTTTTTCTTTGAAGCGGTAAGCAAAACGCATATTCTCCGGATCGGTAAAATTGATAGCGCTGAGCGAAAGCCGGATATCATTCTGGTAATGTTTCAGGGATATTTTGTTCCGGGGATAGTTGATCGTTTTATTGTTCAATATCGCCAGCTCGCTGATTAATAAAACAGGGGCGGAAGTGTAATAATTGGCTGCCCTCAGCGGGATGCTGCATAAGCGGTTCCGGGTAGCAAACCAGGTAGAGTTGTCGGAACTATCCAGTACAAAATGGTTGGAGCTGGCGGGGTTTTCGGGCAAACCGTCTGCTATGGTAAAAATCAGGGTCTTCAGATCCCGGGTATTCAGGTAACCAATGCCCTTGCTGGCACAGATAAATATTCTGTCGCCTAACATTGTCGGGTATACCTGGGCAGCAAAATCAGGCAATAGGTTTTCGGGACGAATGTGAACGGGTTCCTTTCCCCCGGTTATCCTGGCAAACCCATCATCATTAATTGTGGTCCATATATTTCCCGAAGGATCCCGCATCACGGTAAACCCTTTTTTGCGGTTCTTTTGCCGGGGCAGGTAGGTGATCAGGGTGTCGATTTTGCGGGATAGGGGGTTCCATCTGGCTATCGCGTCTCCACCGAACCAAATATTTCCCGACTGGTCTTCGGCAATGCTCGAAACAATATTGATATTGAATAATGGATGGGAGGTTGCTTCGACAGAGTCGAACTCATGGCTGCGGGTATTGAAATAATAGACCTGGTTAATGTGGTTAGTACCGATCCATATATTGCTCCGGCTGTCCTTATAAAGTACAGGGCTCAGTAGTTTTTTTATCCTGTTATTAATATGCTTCACTGGCCCGGTTCGCTGAAATGACCGGTCCAGCCAAATTAACCCGCTTGGAGTACTGATCCATAGCGTGTCGGGATAAGCTTTAATGAATTGAAGCGGTAAACTATAACCCGGCAGTATACCGGAAATAGGGATCTGATGCCTGACCCGGCCCGACTGTTTATCGATTACGAGGATTTCTTCGTCTTCGGTTCCGGCTATGACTTCGTTCTTTTCTACCAGCAGGCAACTGATCGTTGGGGTTTCTTTTCTGGCGCTTATTTCAACGGGATGGGAAATAACATGATGCGGCCGCTTATTAGCCATAAAGAGTCCTCTTGTTGTACCCACCCATAATCGTCCATCTCTATCCAGTAAAATAGATGTGCAGTAGTGTTCCGGGAAAAATTTTTCCGGCGAAATACTGACCGTGCTGGCAAGTGTATCCACCCGAAGCAGGAAGAATCCTTTGTTTTTTGAATTGATGACATAAGTGTTATTGCCAATGAACCGGGGCCGGGTTTGCCAGCCTATTTCTCTTATTAACGGGAAAGGGGATGCAAAGGATGTTTTGTTTCCCTGCTGCATATTGACGATATCAAAACTGTTTGTTTCCGTATTAATGATCAGTAATTGACTCTGGGAAACAAATAGGGAGATATCCTTTGTTTTTTGCAGATAGGACCAATAAGGTTTTAAGGCAGGAAGGGAAGATTCCGCCGTGGTGAAATCCTGTTTTTTATAGTCATAAATGGTAAAACCTGTAAGATTCTGTTGCATCATATTGCCATCCGGCAGACGTTGGATGCGATTGCCAAACATCATCCAGGAACGGCCGATATCGGTTTCTTTATAATGATCCCATCTTTTTTTCAATTTTCCCTCCGGTGTAAAGACATAGAACCCTGTTTTGGTAGATACCCCGTAATTACCCTCCTGGTCTGAATATACAAAGCGGCAGGCATTGCTCCAGTATCGCAGCGCTTCTTCCGATGGAATGCGCAAATCGCTTCTTGCCAGGTTGCGGGTATCGATTACCTGGGCCCCGTCATCTGTAGCGATCGCAAGCTGGTGGCGGCCCAGTAACTGCATGGAAAAAATCGTATTGTCGGGGATACCATCCGGTTCCCGCAGGAAGGTTCTGAATAGTTTTCCATCAAAGCGGTTCAGTCCATGATAGGTGGCAATCCACAAAAAGCCGGAAGAGTCCTGTTCCAGCCCGCTCACATAATTTTCGCTAAGACCCTCTCTCGTGGTAAAGCGGGTGAAATCTTTTTCATGGAAAACCTGGGCCGCAGCAGGCAAGCCGGTACTAAACGTCAACCATATTAGGAGTAACCGCGTGTACATAATGGTTTCTCTCTTTAAAATTACAGGCTTGTCAGGGAAAAAAAGAAGCCGGTTTGTTATTCAGGGCCCCGGATTCCATTTACCCGGTTATTTCTGCCGTTGAATTTATATCGCTAGCCGTTTAATCATCCGAAGGAGAAAAAGTTTTTTTTACCAGGTTACCGGAAAAAGAACCGGGAACGCCATTTGATCAAAGGCGCTTTTTTGAGCTCTTGGGTGCGGTAAATTTAATCTTCACCGAATAAATGAGCAAAGCCTATATGCTTACCGGCCTGCAAAAGGGAGAGGTCCAGATTAATAGCTGGTCTATCGTATACCAACCACGGGGGGGACGAAAATACAAGGGTCAACTGACGGTCACAAACAGGAGGATTGTGTTCGAGGGACCTTTTGACATGGATGCAAAGCACGAGATTCCTGAAAAACTGTTTATCCGCTGGTGTTCCATGGGTTACCTGGAAATTGACAGGGAAGATATCTCCAAGGCCGAGATCCGGCGCCGTTTCCTGAACAGCAGGGCGATGCTCACACTGACTGATGGTTCACAACATATCCTTTGCCCGGGTTGGAAAGGCAGTGGGGCAATCGTAAAAGCCGTTTCCGGTTGAACCTGTTATTTGAAGACCGTATTCATAAAATCGCAAAACTTATTTTATGAGAAAAGTCCTTGTGCTATTCATTACTTGCCTGTTATATCCACTCTTTATTTTTTCGCAAAGCATAGGTATGGGTACTACCACCCCTCATGCAAGCGCCCAATTGGATATTACTCATAATACCAAGGGTTTGCTCATTCCCCGGATGGTCAGCTCCAATATCAGCCTCATCAGTAATCCCGCGAAAGGCCTGATGGTGTATGATTCAGTAACAAACCAGTTAATGGTGAATATGGGGACACCTGCGCTGCCCAACTGGCAAACTATCGTGTATCAAAGTGGCTGGAGTTTGGGCGGGAATAGCGGCACTAATTCAGCAAATAATTTTATCGGTACCACAGACGATCACACTTTGGTTTTCAAAATCAATAATGGATATGCCGGCAGACTGGATTCATTGGGCACCGTCGCCTTTGGCCGGGGTGCTTTGTTCAGCAATCCTTCCTCGCGCATTAATGTAGCCATTGGTGACAGTGCACTGTTTAAGAACGGTGTCGGTGCCATTGATCCCTGGTACCATGCCCGTGCTAACACTGCTATTGGCAACCGGGCCCTGTATTCCAATACGATTGGCTCAACCAATACTGCCATTGGCCATGAAGCCCTATACAGGAATGTGGAAGGAAGTGCCAATACTGCCATCGGAGATGCGGCTTTGTACAGTGATTCGGCTTCATACAATACAGCAATCGGGGGATTGGCATTATTTGAAAACTCGGTTGGACAGGGTAACACCGCCATGGGGTACGAATCACAACGGGCAAATAAAAGCGGCAATTCCAACACATCTGCCGGATTATTCAGTCTTTGGAATAATCGTACAGGGAGTAATAATGTTGCGATTGGCGTGCAGGCCTTATTCAACAATAGCAGTGGCAATAACCTGGTTGCCATAGGTGACTTTGCCCTGTTCAATAATGGCCTGGGTGCAACCCTTTCCCATCATGGTTTTTGGAACACGGCAACCGGTTCCAGGGCGCTGTATGGAAATACAACCGGTTTCGGCAATACAGCGAACGGTCATATGGCCCTGTATTTCAACGCGGCCGGGTATGGTAACACCGCAATCGGCAATCGCGCCCTTTATTCAAACACCGGGGGCATAGGAAATACTGCTGTGGGGGATAGTGCACTTTATTCAAATCTTGGACATTTTAATACAGCGATAGGTTGGAAAAGCTTGAGAAATAATACCAGTTCCTGGAATACGGCCCTTGGTCATGAAGCATTGCGCGGTAACACGACCGGAAATAATAATGTAGCTGTAGGGAACTTTGCGTTGAGCAATAATGTTTCCGGTACCAGTAATATCGGGATAGGATTCAGTGCACTTTCCAGCAATGCAGGGACTGGTGGTTTTAACATTGCCGTGGGGGAAAGGGCCCTGGCCGGGAATACATCAGGCGACAAAAATACTGCGCTGGGGTATGAAGCAGGTAACTTCAATTCCACCGGCTCAAAGAATAGTTATTTAGGTTATGCAGCAGGCCATGCCAACCAAAACGGCAACAGGAATGTTGCTATCGGCCATTTTGCATTATATACCTCCAACGGGGATTCGCTGAATGTCGCCATCGGTGACAGTGCAGGTTATGCAAACAATTCCACGGCCAACACATTTATTGGAGGATTGTCGGGAAAAAATAATTCTGGCGGCAATGAGAATACGTTTGTCGGAACAAGGTCGGGACACAATAATACAGGAGGTTCGGGGAATACAATTATTGGTTTCAATGCTTTTAGCACCAATAGCGGTGGTTTTTTGAATACCGTTGTTGGCCATTTGGCCGGACAATACAGCACGGGATCATGGAGTACGATAATTGGGGAAGAGGCAGGAATGTATAATATGGGATTGGGGAACGTCTTTATGGGATCAAAAGCTGGTTTTAATAACAGCACAGGAGCGGGAAACACATTTATCGGTAACAATGCCGGGGGTTCCAACACGACCGGGGAATTCAACTCTTTTTTCGGCAATTATTCCGGAGTGAACAACGCTACAGGAACTAACAATACTTTTCTTGGCCACTACTCCGGTTATAGCAGCACGGGAAGCCATAATACCTTCCTCGGCGCGAGTGCAGGTTATAACAATACATCGGGCCTGAAAAATGTGGCCGTGGGATCACTGGCTCTTACCGCCAACAGCTCGGGTTATCATAATTCAGCAACGGGATATGCCGCCATGTACCTGAATACAACCGGGCATCATAATG
>DASUMO010000605.1:0-5741 GCA_036277695.1 Chitinophagaceae bacterium | reverse complement strand
GGCAAAAAAGATAAAGTATACAGGAGATCCAGTTTCTCCAGCCGGGCCATCAATTCACCTTCCCGTTGGTTCCTGTTTTTTCTAAGATGAATGGTTCCTTTATATCCCGGATTATTATAGGCCCGGGAATTAAAGGGCCCTGTAAGAACCCATACTGTATCGTTCGTAAGCAGCGACAAACTGCTCCAGAGCATCACCCGTTTGGGATTGGTACTGTAATTATCCTGGACCAGGTCATTGTCCTCAATGGTTATTTTTCCATTGCGGTTTTTAATCTTCATTGATTTCAAACCCTTGTTTTCCACGCCTTCTATAGTAAAGGTTGTGAGGGAATAACCCGAAAACTTTTCATCATTCCTGCTAATAGCCAGTTCATAGGGAAGCCGGGTGCCATTGGTTTCCAGGAAACCCGTCCATACCCCCGTGATATCCTGGGAGAATGCAGGAGCAGAAAAAAAGAAGCCGGCAAAGTATAAAACAAATTTCATGTGTTGCTGATCACTGGTAAAATACATAAAAACATCACCCCCTCAAAACCTGCACCTGGTAAACAGGCACTTAATTGTTCCCTTAACAAAACGGTGGCAACAGAGTTTGTACTCCAACTGTCCTTTAAATTAACTTCCAGGAAATAGAAGAGGTAAAAACTAACGGCCAGGCTGCATCCGGGACAGAAGAAAAAAAATACACGAAGGATAAAACCTAGACCCTAGGGAATAGTTGAAACCAGGACCAACGGGGAATTTCGCGATGCACAGCCTATGAACTATTTTAGATTCTGGATCAATCCTTTTATTTGCCTAATCCTGTCATTTATATCATGGGTGTTTCCGGTTCGGGTAAAACCACGATCGGAAAAAGACTGTCCCTCGTTACCGGCATTCCTTTCTTTGACGCCGATGATTGGCATCCTGCAGCCAATAAAGAAAAAATGAAAGCGGGCCTGCCCCTCGATGATGAAGACAGGAAAGAATGGCTGGTACAGCTTAATAAACTGGCCATTGAACAAACCCATCATAAAGGCGCTATCATTGCCTGTTCAGCGCTTAAGAAAAAATACCGTTTACAATTGGAAGAGAACATTCAATCCCCCGTACATTGGGTATTGTTGGAGGGAACCTATGAATTGATCCTCGCAAGAATGCGGGCGCGGAAAGATCATTTCATGCCACCAACCCTTTTGGCAAACCAATTCGCTACACTGGAAAAACCGGAGCACGCGCTGATCCTGGATATATCAAATGACCCGGAATTACTGGTAGAAGCGATTTGTAATGAGTTCCATCTCCCTGTCCAGGGATAGTTTTCCATGGACCCCTGCTGTTTATTATTGGTATTGGATATAGCTGGGCTGGGGTTTCAATTTCAATAATTCTTCAACTGTCAGCAGGCGCCCATTGTTTTTTGTATCGTTCTTATAAAACAATTTAAACCCGGTATACTCCACCGGCTCTTTATGGATGAATTGTTTGTAGGTATTGATCTTTTTAGCAGGTATTCCCCAGCCATCCATATGCATCACCAATTGTACTTCGGGTTGTTTGCGGATCAGTTTATAATTCGTTACCATTCCCTGGGTAAAGCGGTGCACCACCAGGATCTTGGGGGGAAGATTATGCTTTTTCACCAGTCCAGCCAGGTACCCACTGGCATAGTTGATATCAGCTGCGTCAAATTTACCAATCACGGATCCCGGCTTTTGACCTCCTTTCATTGAGAACTCGGGATCAATTCCCAGATGTACCTGGGGCAGGCTAAGGTATTTTTCCAACTCAGGAATCTCGGATTCAAGTGTACTGAGGCCTACCTGGATATCCAAAAACACGATGGCATTGATCCTGCTGGCCATATTCAGGATGCTGTCAATTTGGTGGAAAGGCATGCGCAAACGATACTTGCCACCCTTACCCGGGGCACCCTGTGCGGTGACTGCTATATAATGAAGGGCGGGTTGGATCTCAATGACGGAATCGGCTTTTTTCCAGGCTGTCATTTCATCCTGAAGTTTCTTCAGCATTTCCGCGGGCGGCAATTCTCCGAGTATACCCATACGGGTAGAGTAGAGATTGCCATAAAAAGCAATGATCCTTTTGTAGGGTAATAGGGCTCCTTCCATAGGGGCTTTCTCACTAATGGTCCAACGGCCAGAACTATCTCCATTAATAATGTGCTGCATTTTTTCCCGGTAAAGTGCAGCATTGAATTTTGTATCCTGTGCCTCAGGCTGGGTGGAAGAAGGGTTAACCACTGCTGAAAGAGTAGATTCCTTTCCCGGGGTTCCCATATTTTCGCTGGTACCACCGCGTCTATAAAAATAGATCAACAGGCTGGCGGCAATTAACACGATAAAAATATAGGGGCTGTACTTCTTAAGATAATAAGCAAAACCGGGTTCCTGTAGCGTAGTGGTTGATTTCATAGATTCAGAGTATTGGAATGCAAATTAATGATTCAGTCGGGGAATACCATTTTTTAAAATTGCCAGGCCGGTTTCTTCTTATTCCCTATTGCAAATTATCTGCCAGCATGAGCCCCGGCCCGGGATTTTAAAAATCCCGATAAAACGTATTTTTAAACGACAAACATGTATGATTATTATTTTATACACAGTGTTTTGGGAAAATGATCGTCCAGCGCATACTCAATGACCTTGGTCTAGCTGCCACGAAAGTGGATCCGGTCAGCGGCGGTGATATCAACAAAGCCTATTGCCTGCATACCGGCCAGGGGCGTTTTTTTCTTAAAGTAAACGAGGCTCATCATTATCCCGCTATGATGGAAAAGGAGGCCCGGGGACTGCTGGCATTGCAGCAAAATGGCTTTCTGCAAATACCTGCTATTGTGAAATCCGGCATGGCGGGCAATCATCAATACCTGTTATTGGAGTGGATAGAAAAGGGGCAGCCCGGTCCTGGTTGCTGGAAAGATTTCGGGAGCGGACTAGCCAGGATGCATAAACAAGACCAGCTCCATTTTGGATGGGAAGAGCCAAACTATATTGGCAGCCTTCCCCAGTATAATGAAAGCAAAGATGACTGGCCTTCATTCTACCAGGAACAGAGAATCATACCCCTGGTAAAGCGATTATTTGAGGAGGGGGTTTTCGGTAAGGCTGATCTTAAAATGTCGGAATTACTCTGTAATAAACTTGAAAATTTATTTCCGGCTGAAGCTCCTGCCCTCCTGCATGGAGACCTCTGGGCGGGCAATTACAGGGTCTGCTCCAATGGGAAAGTAGCCATATTTGATCCCGCCGTATATTGCGGCCACCGTGAAATGGACATTGGCATGAGCCGGCTATTCGGGGGATTTAGCAGCGATTTCTACTCGGCCTATCATGAAGTTTATCCGCTGGAAAAGGGGTGGGAACAGCGTCTCCCCCTGGCGCAACTCTATCCATTATTGGTGCATGCGCTATTGTTTGGAGGGCATTATCCAGAGAGTGCCAGGGATATCCTGGTAAGGTTTAGCTGAACCAGTGAAGCACATTTTCCCTCGGAAAGTGAACCAAATGGGGGCAAAAAAAAATAATTATTTATTTGTGGATTGAGGTAATAACCTATATTTATTATCGTATTTGTAACTCAAGCACCGCAATTACGAACACCCATTAAAAATCAAACAAAAATGGCAACAAAAAAAGCAAAGAAGCCTGCCAAGAAAGCAGCAAAGAAAGTAGCAAAAAAAGCACCTGCTAAAAAAGCAGCAAAAAAAGCACCTGCTAAAAAAGCAGCAAAAAAGAAATCAGCCCGCAAACCCAATGCGGCCTTCATGAAAGCCCTCACACCCAGTGCAGCCCTTGGCGCCGTTGTAGGTACCAAAGCTCTTCCGCGTACAGAAGCTGTTAAAAAGATCTGGGCTTATATCAGGGCTAACAAATTACAGGATTCAAAAAACAGGCGCATGATCAATGCCGATGATAAACTGAAAGTAGTTTTCGGAGGCAAAAGCCAGGTATCCATGTTTGACATGGCTAAGCATCTTTCTAAACACCTGAGCTAAAAAATGATTTTATTTTGTGAAGGCTTCCGGTTGGAAGCCTTTTTTATTTTCCGATCTTGATTACATGACTTTCTCCCAGTTAAAATAATCAAACTACTGCGGAGCAATGGTTCCCGTAAAACTAATAGCAGAACGATTGGTAAGAAGAATATTCACCTGTGCGTTACCCGTTTCCTGCAATGTAAAAGTCATCGACTGCACTTCACTGTAATCAGCAGGTTTGATCATTACCAGCCATTGCCCCTGCTTCTCCCCTTTCTTATCCAAATTAAAACGAGTGCTGCTAAAATCGAGTACAGGTTGGCTGCCCGGGTAACCAGCACCCGCATAAGCACGGCCAAAATAGGGAAGGTTTACCTGCAGGCTATCATTCCGGAGCCGGACTTCATAACGGTCAGTCAGGTAGCGCGAACGACCATATTGAGGATTGGCATTGCGGGCAATAAACAGCCAGCTATTGCTGTTGATTGCGGCCGCGATCTCTTCAGGAGTAGCGGGTGTTTGTGCCTGCCGGGAAGTTGAGCAACCCGGAGAGAGTATTGACAACAACATGACAGGAATGATAAAGAACAGGATCCCTTGCAGAATTTGTTTTTTCATTGTCCTGGTGATTTAGATACAAGTATATGTTAGAACTGCAATTATTATTCCCGTTTCTGTTCAGTTTTCCATCATTAATATGCGATAAAGTGAACGGGTTGTTAGCAAGAGCGGCGGATCACCTATTGAAATAATCCTTGAGTATTTTATCAAATCTTCCCCAATCCATTTTATAGGGATTCTTCGCTTTGCTGGGATACCATTCGATCGCGCCTTTAGAAACGGTGATCGTTCCTAATTTTTCTCCATCCTGGTAAACGGTGAATACCACATCTGAATTCCCCAATTCGCGCCAGGGAAGGCTGATATGAACATTGTGTATTGGCATATAGCAAGATGTTGATGACGGTTGGCTGCTACTGTAAACTAATAAAATTCCGGCTCTTCAGGCTGCTTCGCATACCGGAAGCGCATTCACGAACTGTTTTTGCCAGCTTAAAAAAAAGCCAGCCCGGGGGCTGGCATTTAATGACCTAATCCTTTTCGAAGCAATTGAAAAACGCATCAACGGATCAACGCGCGAATTCAGCCCTGATCACATTCAGCGCTCCACCGGCCCTGAACCATTCAATCTGTTGTTCATTGTAAGTATGATTCACGAGGATCTCATCCCGGCTCCCATCCGCATGATTCAGCACAACTGTCAGCGGCTGGCCGGGGCTAAAACTGTTCAACCCGAGAATATCAATGCTATCATCTTCCAGCACTTTATCGTAATCCTCTTTGTTGTCGAAGGTAAGTGCCAGCATACCTTGTTTTTTCAGGTTGGTTTCATGAATCCTTGCAAAGCTGCGTACCAGGATAGCTCTTACACCCAGGTGACGGGGTTCCATAGCAGCATGTTCGCGGCTTGAACCTTCACCATAATTCTCATCGCCTACAACTACGCTTCCAATACCTGCTGCCTTATAAGCCCGTTGTGTGGCGGGAACCGGACCATATTCACCCGTAAGCTGGTTTTTAACCGTATCCGTTTTTTCATTAAAGAAATTCACCGCCCCAATCAGCATATTATTGCTGATATTATCGAGATGACCCCGGAACTTCAACCAGGGACCGGCCATGGATATATGGTCCGTGGTACATTTTCCTTTGGCTTTGATCAGCAATTTCAACCCAATCAAATCAACACCTTCCCA
>DASUMO010000604.1:0-10488 GCA_036277695.1 Chitinophagaceae bacterium | reverse complement strand
AAAAGGCAGGAAATATTAGAATAATCGTAAATATCCTAATTGAAAAGATCCCTCCTCAAAGTTGTCGGGATGGCTATGTGTTGTCCTTCAAACAAAAAATCCCGGAATAATCCGGGATCTTACGTTCAATATCTATTGGTATAGTGAAATTAATGAGCTGCGCTGTCTGTAAGAGGTTTGGCCGTAGTGTCCACAACTGTGCTGTCGGGGGTAACCGGGGCTGTTTCAACAGCAGGAGGTGTGGTAACCGAAGTACTGTCTGTAGTGGTTTCTGTTTTGCTTTCGTTGTTACAGGCAATCATAACTGTTGCGATGGCCATAACGGCGAATAGTTTTTTCATGTAGTTGATTTTTTAATTTGAATTTAGAACAGGCGCAAAGGTATATGCTCCGGCCAAAAATCCAAATCCAGCGGGAAATTTATTCTAACCAGGGCCAGGGCAATGGCTTTACGGCAAACTTTAAAATTGATACAGGTCATTTCTTACGGAAAAAAAGTCGTACGGGAACCCCGGAAAGGTCAAAATGCTGGCGCAATTGGTTCTCCAGGTAGTTTTTATACGGTTGTTTGATATCATCCGGGAAATTGCAGAAAAAAGCGAAGGAGGGAACGGCTGTAGGTAATTGGGTCACGTATTTGATTTTCACAGGATGTCCTCTTACTACCGGCGCATGGTAGGTCTCCACGGCTTTCAGCATAACTTCATTCAACTGGGAAGTAGAAATTTTTTTCAGCCGGTTAGCATATACTTCCAGGGCAATTTCAATAGCTTTAAAAATCCGGGTCTTCTCTTTGGCTGATATGAAAAGGATAGGCACATCGGTAAAAGGGGCCAGTCTTTCTTTTAGCTGTTTTTCATATTCCTTAGCAGTATTGGTTTCTTTTTTTACCAGGTCCCATTTATTGACCAGCACAACAACTCCTTTCCCCTTTTTTACAGCCAGGCTGAAAATATTAAGATCCTGCTGGGCAATCCCTTTTTCCGCATCAATAAGCAACAAACAAACATCAGCCTCATCGAGGGCTTTGATCGCACGGATCACTGAATAGAATTCGAGATCTTCATGCACTTTTGATTTACGGCGGATGCCGGCCGTATCGATCAGCACAAATTCTTTCTGGAAAAGATTATAATGGGTATGAATGGTATCCCGGGTTGTCCCGGCAATTTCACTGACGATGGTCCTCTCCTGTCCTACCAGTGCATTTAACAGGGAAGACTTACCGACATTGGGTTGGCCGATAATGGCAAACTTGGGCAAAGCCGCCATTTCCGCGGTTTCTACCGATGAATCTTCGGTAATAAGTTCAGCGATGGCATCCAGGAGTTCGCCCGTACCGCTACCGCTGGCTGCAGCAATAAAAAAGATATTCTCAAAACCAAGGCTGTAAAATTCCGATGCTTCCAGTAAGCGCTCGTTGGTGTCTACTTTATTCACCGTCAGGAAAACGGGCTTGGGACTACGACGTAACAGATCTGCCATTTCATCGTCCAGGTCGGTCATACCCGTGGCTGCATCCACCATAAATAGGATGGCATCCGCCTCCTCTACAGCTACCAGTACTTGTTTGGCAATTTCTTTTTCAAAAACATCATCACTTCCTGCCACAAATCCACCCGTATCAATGACATTGAATATTTTTCCATTCCAGTCAGCAACCCCATACTGGCGATCACGGGTAACACCACTTACGTCATCCACAATAGCTTTCCTTTGCTCAAGCAAACGGTTGAATAAAGTGCTTTTGCCTACATTGGGGCGACCCACTATTGCGACGGTAAATGACATATTTTTTAGTTCATCGTTAATAGCTCATAGTTCACAGGTTCATAAACTTGAACTCATTTATTCGTTAATACCCGTATTCCCTCAACTGCATTTCGTTTTCCCTCCATTTGGGTTTTACTTTTACAAACAGTTCCAGGAAGACCTTTTGCCCGATAAAGGCTTCAATATCTTTCCTGGCTTCGCTGCCGATCCGCTTGATCATGGATCCTTTCTCCCCTATGAGAATGGCTTTCTGTGTTTCCCGGTGAACAATAATATCCGCTATGATCTTGGTCAGGGTGTTTTTTTCCTGGTATTCGCGGATCAGCACTGCCGTATGATAAGGAATCTCATCTTCGGCCAGGGCAAAAATCTTTTCCCGGATAATTTCACTGACAAAGAACCTTGTATTCAGGTCGCTGATATCATCGCCTTCATAGAATGGCTGCCCTTCCGGCAAAAATTCAAGAATGGCATTGATCAGTTTTTTACGGTTGATGCCTGATAATGCCGAAATGGTTATCACTTTTTTGCAATACGGACGGGCTGCAAAATATTCGGTAGCTTCTTTGATGACCGCCTCATTAACGAGGTCAATTTTATTCAATACCACCAGGGCAGGTACTTTGAGCCTAAGGGCAGAAAAAATAGCATCGGCTTCCTGCCAGTTATCTTTAATGTCAACCAGGAGCAGGGCCAGGTCGGCATCCTCAAGGGCATCCTTGACAGCCTGCATCATTTTTTCATGCAGTTTATATTTGGGTTCAATGATACCTGGTGTATCGGAAAAAATGACCTGGTATTCCTTTTCGGTTATGATCCCTTTGATCCGGTGACGTGTGGTCTGCACTTTATGTGAGACGATGGCAAGTTTCTCCCCCATCAATGCATTGAGCAGGGTGCTTTTTCCCGCATTGGGCTTCCCGAATATGTTGACAAAACCAGATTTCATGAAAAAGCTTCAAGCTGCCGGCTATTAGCTACAAGAATGAGGAGTTGATCAATCCTTGTCAGTTAAAGCTGCAACTGTCCAGGAAAAAGAATAGCCAACCCTGGGTTTGGCCTTCCGTTGTTGCGAAGGGGAGGATCGAACTCCCGTCCGCCAGCCGGCGGATATGAGCCCCGCATCAATTACCCCTAATTAATTGCCGGATCCAGGCGCGGCCCGCAGCCGATTTCAACTGCATTTCCCGCCTCCTGGCATCTATTCTTTTTTCAAATAACTCAGAATGAACAAGGATCCAGGGACGGTATCTTTTTGTCCATCCATTTCCCAATTCATTATGTGAAAGAAGTCTTCCTTCAAGATCCGAAGTAAATCCTATATAAATCTTTTTCTTCGATTCACTATATAGAACATACACCGTAAACATAACTAAAAATCCGCCCATGGCGGATTTCCCTGTTGCGAAGGGGAGGATCGAACTCCCGACCTTCGGGTTATGAGCCCGACGAGCTACCGCTGCTCTACTTCGCGATATTATTTTAAAAATTCTTCTTCCCTTTTGATCGAATACCAATCCGCCAGCCGGCGGATATGAGCCCAAATCCAGTACCGCTTCTTCGCGATATGGTTGGCAAAGGTAAAGGGATTACCGTTACACACCAAAGAAAAAATACCTTTCATAAAATGGTATTTTATCCAGACTTCCTGAAAAACCCCTCACATGGCACAATAAATGATTAAGAATTACTTTATTGACTCATTACGATATTATTTTCATGCCCTTAAACAAACAAACCAACTTTATGAAGAAGTTTTTTCTGATCGCTGCTGTTTCCCTGCTGGCTTTTTCCTCCTGTAATAAAGACGATGATGACACTTGCGATATCACCGTAGCCAACATAGCAGGTACCTATAAATTAACCGGCCTGACTTACAAGGCAAACTCCAGCGCCCAGGAACAGGATTTCCTGATATTTATTGATGCCTGTGAAAGAGATGACCTGCATATCCTCAATTCCAACGGCAGTTTCACTTACCAGGATGCGGGAACTGTTTGTTCCCCCGACGGCAGTTATACCGGTGGAACCTGGACGCTGACAGGAAATGTGATTGATATCGATGGCAATTATTCCGGAACTATCCAAAGCTTTGATTGCCGTAACCTGGTAATGGTCGAGTCCGATGTATTAAATACGGGCGATAGGTTTACTGCCACTTTTGTAAAACAATAATAAAAAATCCACTCTATGAAAACACCACTCCTATTCATTCTTGTAATGGCCATATCTATGGTCTCCTGTAAAAAAGATAACGAGGAAAAAAACTGCCCCGTTACAGCCAGTTCTATTGCCGGTTCTTATAAGCTTAGTGCTTTTAAATACAAGCAAAGCGCAAGCGCCCAGGAGGATAATTGGATGCCGGTCATTGAATCCTGTAAACAGGATGACGTTTACAACCTGACGGCAGCTATGGGATTCAGTATCCAGGATGCAGGAACAGTCTGCAGCCCCAGCGGGGACTATCCCAATGGGAGCTGGACCCTGGAAAGCAATGTGATTAATATGGACGGATTTTATTCCGGTACCATTGAAAGTTTTGACTGTACCAATCTTACTTTTTATCAAACCGATGTATTGGTTACAGGCGACAGGCTTACCGCTACTTTTTCAAAACAGTAGAAATATTCGCTAATAATCAGAAGGCTTCCCCGGGGAAGCCTTCTGATTATATTATATTGTATTTTTTCAGGATTTGATTCTTGAAATGCTGCTGGAGCCACTGGTTTTAATATCCCTGATCACACCCTCTCCTTTATATCTTACATCGCTGGCCCCGCTGGCCTGTGCTGACAATTCTTTATTGACAGTTACTTTAATATCGCTGGCACCTGTAGCGTGCGCGTCGCAATAATCAGTAGCCAGGTCAGCGCCTTTGAACTTGCTGGCCCCGCTCGCTGAAATGGTTAACTGGCTCACGGAACCATTAACGGTCATATCAGAGGCGCCGTTGAGATCTACAACCAGTTTTTTTACTTCCAGTTTGCCTTTGACATTGCTCGCACCGGAAAGATCCAACCTGAGATTTTCAGCTTTGATCAGTCCCTGGATGTACAAATCAGAAGCACCGCTAAGATCTAACTTATCAATACTCTTAAACGATATATAAGCTTTCAGTTTCTTATTCCCTTTGATCCATTTCCAGCCATCCTTCTTTAACCCGATAACTAGAATTCCGCTTTTTACTTCTACTGTAATTAAATCGCGGTATTTTGGATCAGCAGCGCTAACAGCTACTGCTTCCTCAGAACCCTGGGTCAGATACACATTGAAGGCGTTGGATATGCTGATCCCGTGAAAATTACTGGCTGCCCTTACTTCGGCATTGGGATCATTAATTGTTTTCTGGGCTGTAGTACCCAGCGTAATCAGCATGCAACCCACTGCATACAATAAACTTTTCATGTTGTTTGTCAATTTGAATTATGAAGTTTTCTTTACGCTTCCTCCCCCGCTGGTTTTGATATTCCTGATAACAGCTCCGCCTTTATAATGAATATCGCTTCCCCCACTGCTTTGCACATTTATTTCTTTTGTTGCCGTTATGGTAATATCGCTTCCCCCACTGGCCTGGGCTATACAATTCTCAACTGTAAGGGCGTACCCTTCAAAATCACTTCCCCCACTGGCGTGCACATCCAGGTTATTGGCAACCCCGGAAATCACTATATCTGAACCCCCGCTGGCATTGGCTTTTAAATTAGCTATATCCACCTTTCCCTTAAAATCTGATCCCCCCGATACATGCAGGTCCAGTTTAACCAGTTTTAACAGACCCTCTACAAAAACATCCGATCCGCCAGAAGCGTTCAAACGATCCATATCCGGGCAGGAAACATAAGCTCTCAGCATCATTTTGCCTTTGGTGAGGCTGAATTTAAGCCCCTTATCCCAATCATAGCTAATTTTAAGCACCCCGTTTACAACTTCTGTTTTGATCCGGTCCCTGAACTTTGTATCACCGGCACTTACGGCAACTGCTTCAGCCCCCTGCGAAAGGAATAAATCGATGCCCCATCCGACCTCGATGGCATGAAAACCAGATACATTTCTTTTTTCGGCATTGGGATCATTGATAGGCTTTTGAGCAGTTGCGGCTAAACCAGTGGCAGTTAGGAATAGGCAAAACAGTATTTTCTTCATTTTCGTTGAGTTTTGAGTAATACGAACTAAAGTGGAGGAAAGTTACTGCCTGGGGGATTATTTTTGGTCTTACCTTTGGCCCAGTTCTTATCCATTCGACAAGAAAGCTTGGTACCGCCTTGCGGTACCCTTCAGTTTTCAGTGTTTCCCGGGGTGTTCCGGCCATGTGGCCGGGGCTGAGATCAAACCCGTTGAACCTGATCAGGGTAATGCCTGCGCAGGGAAGGACGTTAAGCCTTTCTCCCAGCATTTCCCTCTCATTTTTTAACAGCTAAAAAATTAAAAAAATGAAGAGGATTGCCATTCCGTTCATTTCACTTCTCCTTGGTCATCACTTGATGGCCCAGGAAGAAAAATTATCCAAAGACAGTTTCTACACCCTCTCTCCAGTGGAAGTGAGAGCTATAAGGGCCGGGGAAAATGCCCCTTTCACCAAGACAAACCTGGGCAAAAAAGAGATTTCCAGGCAAAACCTGGGTCAGGATATCCCCTTTTTATTAAATCAAACTCCCTCGGTTGTGATCAACTCCGATGCGGGAAATGGTATTGGTTATACAGGGATCCGTATCCGCGGAACGGATGCCACCCGTATTAATGTAACCCTGAACGGGATACCTTATAATGATGCCGAGAGCCAGGGGACTTTCTTTGTGGACCTCCCAGATTTCAGTTCTTCAACCGTCAGTATGCAAATACAAAGGGGAGTCGGCACTTCATCGAATGGTGCAGGAGCATTCGGGGCCAGTATTAATATCAGCACGAATGAAGTAAACAAAGTGGCCTATGCCGAAATCAATAACAGTTATGGATCATTTGATACCTGGAAGAATACCATCAAAGCCGGGACCGGGCTGCTGAATGATCATTTTACTGCCGATATCCGGCTCTCCAATATCAGCAGTGCAGGTTTCATCGACCGCGCAAGCAGTGATCTGAAATCGTTCTATTTTTCTACTGCATGGTTGGGCAAAAACAATTCTATTCGTTTCAATATTTTTTCAGGTAAAGAAAAAACCTACCAGGCCTGGTATGGCATTTCCCAATCCGACCTGGATGCGGGCAACCGCAAGGTCAATTATGCCGGTACCGAAAAACCCGGTGAGCCTTATAAAAATGAGACTGATAATTATAAACAGGATCATTACCAGCTTTTTTTCGAGCAGGCGATCACCAATAGACTGCGATTCAATACTGCCATTTTTTTAACCAGGGGAAAAGGCTTTTATGAACAATATAAAGCAGACCAAGAACTTTCCTCCTATGGATTACCCGGCACCGCAACTTCCGATCTCATCCGGCAGCTTTGGCTCGATAATAACTATTATGGCAATATTTTCTCTTTCCAGTATAAGGACCACCAGTCTTCGGCAACTTTAGGGGGCGCGGTAACCCGTTATGAAGGCCGGCATTTCGGTGAGATCACCTGGGCCTCGGCAGGAATGCCTGCTCCCCCACACCGCTGGTATGATCATGATGCTGATAAAAAAGACTTCACCATTTATCTCAAAGAACAATACCGCTTAGATCCCCGTTGGGTCTTGTTTGGGGATCTTCAATACCGGCATGCCGTTTATAAGATCAACGGTTTTCGCGATAATCCGGATCTGCTGATAGATAAAGAATTTCATTTCTTTAACCCCAAAGCTGGCATCACATATAGCCGTGATCAATGGAAAGTTTATCTGTCTTATAGTCTTGCCAATAAAGAACCCAACCGGGATGATTTTGAAGCAGGTTTACGCCAACAACCTAAACCGGAACGGCTGCAAGATTGGGAATTGGGGGTTGAACAAAGCGGCAAAAGATTCAATTGGTCAGCTACTGTTTACTATATGCGATACAAAGATCAATTGGTGTTAACCGGCAAGATCAATGATGTGGGTGCTTATACCCGTACCAATATTCCTGAAAGCTACCGTGCAGGTGTTGAATTGCAGGGTGGTTTGCAATTCAGTTCCTGGCTTAATGGGGTGGCCAGCCTTACATTAAGCCGTAATAAGGTGAATGATTTCCTGGAATATATTGATGACTACGATAACGGCGGACAGAAAATCAATAGCTATGGCAGCCCGGATATTGCCTATTCGCCCGCCATCGTGGGTGCAGGCACGCTTAACATATTGCCGCTGAAGAATGTTGAAATTAGTTTTCTCAGCAAATATGTGAGTGATCAATTCCTGGATAATACTCAAAATGAAGACCGCAAACTGGATGCTTTTTTTGTCCAGGACCTGCGGGTGATCTATACTTTTAAAAAGGCCTGGCTAAAAGAACTCAATATCATAGGTCAACTGAATAATGTTTTTAGCAAGAAATATGAACCCAATGGTTATACCTATAGTTATATCGCGGGTGGCGAACAGGTAACTGAAAACTACTATTTCCCTATGGCAGGGAGGAATTTTATGGTGGGGGTAAATGTGAGGTTGTGAATAGTGAATGGTGAATGGAAATGCTGCTAGCTGTTAGCCCTGCCTGCCGGCAGGCAGGTTCCAGCTGCTGGAATTTTGGATGTTGACGTTGACATTTTTCAATTCACGACTCACCCTCTATTTCCCAAACTTCTCCTGCCAGGCCAGCATACCACCGGTCAGGTTTTTAGTGTTTTGAAATCCGAGTGTGTCAAGAAAGAGACCGGCCTGGCCACTGCGGTTGCCGCTGCGACAATAGAGAATGACTTCCTGGTCTTTTAAGTTTTCAATCTCATCGATCTGCATGGATTGAATTTTTCCCAGGGGGATCAGTTTGCCGCCTATATTGAAGTCGGCATTCTCATGGTGCTCCCGCACGTCAATAAGATTCAGTTTTTCACCTGCATCGAGGCGGGTCTTCAATTCTTCAACAGTAATATTTTGCATAAAAGTTTATTCTTCTTCTTCCGGTAAAGGTACATCCGTGGAATCTTTTACAGGCCGGTCTACCTGCAACCATACATCCATGGTTTGACCCGAGCGGATACGCTGTATTCTTTTATCATCGGTAAACCGTTCGGGGTTTTGCTTATAAATAAAAGCATTCAAGGTATCTGATACGTCTGGATTGGGGAGTACCACGGCAAAACCAATCCCGTTTGCCTCCAGCATGGCTTTTGCCTGCCCGAATGTCATCCCGACAATATTGGGGACAGCAAATTCAGCATTCCCCACTCCACTTCCCAGCACCAGGGAAATACGGGAACCCATTCGCAACTTTGTTCCAGGCGAAATAATGTCGCCTTTATAAAATCGTTGTTCCAGTACTGCATTTTTAGCAAAATCAGGTTTAAAGCTGGTATCCCCCAGTTTCAACCCGGCATTATTCAATGTCATTTCTGCATTCCGGATGCTATAGCCCAGGAGGTTGGGCATTTCCACCATCGGAGGTACCACCCTGTTCAATGTGAGGAAAACGCTGCGATTGACTTTTACCACCTCATCCGGCTCGGGAAATTGTTTGAGAACCGTATTGGGTTTTGCCGTATCAGTATAAATAGAATCCTGTACTTCGATCTCAAAACCCGCTTTCTCGAGGATATCAATTGCTTCTTCAAAGGAACGGCCCGTAACAGAAGGTACTGTCTTCGACTGGTTATGATGGGTAAGCCAGTTAAGCGAAAGGACAAAAATGGAAAATATGCCGATGGCCAGTAAAAGACCTACCAGGATATTAAGCCATAATGGCCGCTGTGTGATGAATTTGAGCACAGGTTAAATGTTAACTTTAAAATTTAGTATTTATCCGGGCAGCACTTCTTCCACCAGTTTAGTATAAAACTCACGCAGGCTCCAGCCCATGGCCTTTACCTGCTGGGGAATGATACTTGCCTCGCTCTGGCCCGGGATCGTATTTATTTCCAGCATATAGGGCCGGTCTTCCTCTTTATTATAAATAAAATCAATCCTTACCACGCCCCTGCAATTAAAGACTTCATAGATCAGCCGCGCAGCGGCTCTAATTTTTTCCGCCGCTGTTTCCGCTACTTCTGCGGGGGTGGTTTCCGTCGATTTACCCTCGTACTTTGCTTCAAAGTCAAAAAAGGCTTTATCCGAATGTGCTTTAACTTCTGTTATCGGCAAAACGATTATTGTTCCTTTTGTTTTAAAAACCCCTACAGTGAATTCCCTGCCTTTTATCATTTCTTCTATCAACACCTGCTCATCTTCCTCAAAGGCCTTGCTGATAGCAGCATCAAGCTCACCGGGCTCTTCCACTTTACTCATGCCAATGCTGGATCCGCCATTATTGGGTTTTACAAAAACAGGCAATTTCAATTGTTCCAGGACTTTCTCTCCGCTGATGGCTGTATGGCGGAACAAATGAAGAGAATTAGCCACCCCGATACCGGCCATTTTTGCCACCGCTACCGTATAACGTTTATTAAATGTAATAGCTGATGTAGCAGCATCACAACTGGTATAGGGAATATTCAAGGTGTCAAAATAACCCTGGAGTTTACCGTCCTCGCCCGGTGTTCCATGCAGGCCGATAAATACCGCATCAAATTTGATGTTCTGACCGTCCAGTTGCAGGGAAAAATCATTTTTATCAATCTCTGCTTTGCGGCCATCGGGAAGGCTGTAAAACCAGCCTTTG